>CAZEVA010000051.1:0-8553 GCA_964515585.1 uncultured Gammaproteobacteria bacterium
TATTGTCCCATTTCTCCTAAAACCTGATTAATAAAACTGACTTTTATAGCTCGATAGCCCGAAGTCCAGTCTCTGACTTTAAAGTTCATAAAACCAAGAGTGAGGATAAGATTCCCTAAAACGGAATAAATTTTTCGATGTAGTCCCCAATCTTTGGGAATGCCACCGCCTTTAATGTAGCGCGCGCCAATAACAAAGTCGGCTCCTCTATCAATTTTGTCGAGCATTTTAGGGATTAAGTTAACCGGGTGAGAAAGATCGGCATCCATTTCAAAAATAATATTAGCTTCAAGCTTGTTGGAAGCATAGGCAAAACCACGTACATAAGCCTGGCCCAAGCCCTGTTTTTTACCCTGAATGAGATAAAGAGCTGGGTATTGTGCTTGTAGTTTTTTAACAATATTTGCAGTTTTGTCTGGGGAAAAGTCATCAACAACCAAAATAGCCAGTTTCCAGTTTTTAAGTTTTCCCTTAAGTGAAAAAATTGCCTTGATAACTTTAGCAATGTTACCGGCCTCGTTATATGTTGGTAAAACAATGACTGCCCTATTCATTTTGGTAATAGGTAATAGTTTGGTTAATGCCTTCTTCTAGCTCTATTGTTGGCTGCCAGTGCAATATTTTTTTGGCTTTTGTGATATCTGGCTGTCGAAGTAGTGGGTCGTCCTTGGGTAAACTACTGCTTTGCACAATTGGGCTGGAGCTTTTGGTCAGTTTTTTTACTATTTGAGCATATTTGATAACCGAGAGTTCTTTGGGGTTGCCTAAATTGAAAATCTTACCCTTGAGATTAGAGGTAAACATCAGCTTAGCCAAGCCCTCTACCATATCAGAAATATAGCATAAGGAACGGGTTTGTTTTCCATTCCCATACAAAGTGATTGGCTGATTGTTGATTGCTTGCAAAATGAAATTGGTTAGCATTCTTTGATCTTGGGCACAAATGCGTGGGCCATAAGTATTAAAAATACGGGCGATTCTGGTATCTAGCTGGTATTTGCGTGTATAAAAAGCGGTTAAGGTTTCACCAAAACGTTTGGCTTCGTCGTATACCGAACGTGGGCCAGTGGTAGAAACATTGCCGTGGTAGCTTTCTGGCTGGGGATTAACTTTGGGGTCGCCATAAATCTCGGAGCTTGAGGCATAAACAAATCGCG
The DNA here is from genome assembly GCA_964515585.1 of uncultured Gammaproteobacteria bacterium. Taxonomy (GTDB): domain Bacteria; phylum Patescibacteriota; class Microgenomatia; order UBA1406; family UBA1406; genus UBA1406. Next base: position 1,158 of record CAZEVA010000051.1, read on the forward strand.
CTTTATGTAGTTTTGCCAACCTAAGTAGATTTAGGGTCCCTTGAGTGTTAGCCAGCATTGTTTCTAGGCCTAGATGGTGATAAGAAATTGGACTGTTTATATTTGGCGAAGCTGGAGAAGCTAGATGAAATATGCTTTCTACTTTGCCTAGTTTGGTTGGCAAAGGTTGACTAATATCTGCCTTAATAAATTTAAACTGTTTGTGTTTTTCGGCTGTTTTTAAATTTTCTTTACGCCCGGTTAGAAGATTATCTAAGCAAATAACATGGTGACCTTGGTTTAGAAGGTATTCGCACAAGTGCGAGCCGATAAACCCGGATCCACCGGCAACAATAATTCTCATAAGTTGTTAAGTGATTTTATTTCGGCCAACCGAATAATAACGAAAGCCGTGCTTTTTTAAACTAACAGGATCATAAATATTGCGACCATCAAAAATAACCGGATGACTCAAAAGCTTTTTTATTTGGCCTAAATCTGCATGCTTAAACTCATTCCATTCGGTGACAATAACTAAAGCATCAGCATTCTTTAGAGCTTCGTAGGGCTTATCGGCATAAGCAATTTTTGCTCCTAAAATTGCCTGAGCATTTTGCCTTGCTACTGGATCAAAAGCGGTGACTTTAAAACCAAGAGTAACAAGTTTGTTAATAATATATAAAGATGGAGCCTCACGAACATCATCGGTGTTAGCCTTAAAACTCAAACCCCAAATTGCCAGATGCTTGCCAGGACTATATTTTTTGATTTTGTCAACAAAACTTTGTTTGGCTTGTTTATTGATTTTTTCTACAGCTTTGAGAAAGTTTGAGTCAACTCCTAGTTTTTCGCCAATTTTAATTAAGGCTTTTACATCTTTAGGAAAACAGGAGCCGCCATAACCCACTCCGGGATTCATAAAAATTCTGCCAATTCGCTTATCTAATCCAACAGCGTCTAAAACTGCCTCAACATCAGCACCTACTTTTTCACAATAAAAAGCAATGAGGTTGGCAAAAGAAATTTTGTTGGCGAGCATGGCGTTAGCGGTGTACTTGATCAGTTCGGCCGAGGCCAAATCGGTAATTACTTTTTGCCCGCTTAAAGGTTGATGTAGTTCTAGGAGTTTGTTAATAGCTTCTTTGGAATCGGAACCAATAACTACCCTATCGGGATTGAGAGTGTCGCTTAAAGCCGAACCCTCTCTTAAAAATTCGGGACAAGAGGCAATCTCAACTTGGCAATTTTTTGGCTTAACTTTGTCTATCACCTGCTTTATTTTTTGATTAGTGCCAATAGGAACGGTGCTTTTACAAGAAACAACGGTGAGTCCGGGCTTGAGATTCTCTCCAATTTTTTTGGCAACCGATAGTACCATCGATAAATCAGCCTCGCCATTTTCCTTTGGTGGGGTGCCTACAGCAATAAAAACAATATCGCTTTTTGAAATAGCAGAACCATATTCTAAAGTAAAATGTAGCCTGTTAGCCTTAAGATTTTTTTGCAGCATCTCTTTGAGGCCGGGTTCGTAAATAATTGGCTCAGCATTTTGAAGCTTTTTAATTTTTTCGGGAGTGCGGCCAATTACCCAAACTTGGTTGCCAAAATCGGCAAACACGCAAGCAGTTACTAAACCAACATATCCGTGGCCCACAAAGGTAATCGTCATAGGAATATATGTTAGCAATTCCAACTTTGTTTCACAAGGCGCAATCCTTGGGAAAAAGTATGAGTAGCGGGGAAAAGGTTTTGGTATAAACTAGTAATTTTTCCTGACTTTGGCCGGGGAGCTTTGTTGGCAAAATATTGATCATAAAAAGCCGGTTGAATAAGACCTTGGTTAAGACTAAAAATTTGAGCTATCTTTCTGAAGGCTTGAAATGGAGAAAAAGTTTCCGGTCCAACCAGATGAAATGTTTTTGGCTGAAAATGATTGAGTAGATATTTTAAACCATAAGCAACGTCGTCTAAATAGGTTGGGGTAAAAGTAAGGTCTTTAACTGCTCTTATTATTTGACCTTGTTGGAGAAGTTTAACAATAGCTCTTGCAAAACCTGGCTTTGGTGCCGGACTTAAACCATAAGGATAGCTTAATCTAACAATCATCCCCTGGTTCTTCACTATGTTTTCGGATTCAAATTTTGTTTGTCCATAGAAACTCTGTGGATTAGGAACTGATTTTTCGTTGTATTCTTTTTTGGTGCCATCAAAAACAAAATCAGTAGAAACCAGAATTAAGGGCTTGTTTTGGGTTCTTACAGCCTGAAAAATATTTTTGGTTCCTTGAACGTTAATTTTGCGGCAAAGTGTTTTTTCGGTTTCAGCCTGGTCAACATTGGTATAGGCGGCCAAATGCAAACAAATGTCAAAAGAATTGGTTTGCAGATAATTTTTGCATTTTTGGCTGTTAGTAATGTCTAGCTCTGAAGAGCTTGGGGTTAGCCAATGAAAGTCGTTTTTTAAAAGTTCTGTTACTCGACTACCTACCAAACCAGAAGCGCCGGTTAGAAGGACAGTTTTCATGACTGAGGATATTGTTTTTGGTAATAACTTTGGTAGTCGCCAGACTTAACTCTTTGCCACCAGTTTTTATGTTGTTTGTACCAGTTTATTGTTTTTTCTAAAGCTTCATCGAAATCAAACTGTGGTTGCCAGCCAAGCTCCTTGTTTATTTTTTGCCAATTGATGCCATAGCGACGATCGTGGCCAGGCCTATCCTTAACAAATTGCAAACTGGCTTCACTTTTCCCCATAATTTTAATTATTTTTTTTGTTATTTCCAGATTAGAAATGCTTTTAGTTTGGCCGCCAACTAAATAAGTATCGCCAACTTTGCCTTTTTTTAGAATTAAATCAATAGCACGGCAATGATCTTCTACATAAAGCCAATCACGAATATAAAGCCCGTCTCCATAAATTGGCACTTTTTTATTTTCTAATAGGTTAGTAATGGTTAGGGCAATTAATTTTTCTGGAAATTGATAAGGTCCATAGTTGTTTGAGCAGTTGGAGATAGTAATAGGCAAGCCGTAGGTTTGATGATAGGCGCGAACCAAATGATCTGAGGCGGCTTTACTGGCAGAATAAGGAGAGCGAGGATTATAGGCTGTTTGTTCAGAAAAAAGTTCTTTTGAACCGAGTTCAAGATGGCCAAAAACTTCGTCGGTGCTAATATGATGAAAACGTTTTATCTTGTGTTTTAAGGCCGCTTGCAGTAATACATAAGTGCCTTCGATGTTTGTTTTGATAAAAGGCGAAGGATCGGTGATTGAGCGATCGACATGGCTTTCGGCGGCAAAGTGAACAATGGTGTCAACTTTTTTCACTAATTCATCCACAGTTTCTTTCTCGGTAATATTGCCTCTAACAAATTGATAGTTGGCATTTTTTTCTATTTCTTTGAGATTCTCTAAATTGCCAGCATAAGTAAGTTTGTCGAGATTTATTATTTTGTCCTGGGGATATTTTTTTAACCAGTACAAAATAAAATTACTGCCAATAAAACCAGCGCCGCCGGTGACTAATAACTTATTCATTAAAGCCTGCCTTTCTGGCCCAATAAAGATTGGCTTTTAGCAAGCTATCGAAAGTGCCGCAATCAAGCCAGTAGCCATCGAGCATATTCCAACTGAGTTTGCCGGCTTGCAAATACTTATTGTTAACCTCGGTAATCTCTAACTCTCCCCGACCGGCAAAATTAGGATCACAGGCTTTGGTGTATTTAAAAACTTGATTGTCGTAGATATATACTCCGGTAACAGCCAAATTAGTGGGCGGATCTTTGGGTTTTTCGATAATCTCAACAATCTGCTTTTTATCATTAAACTTAACAATTCCAAATCTAGTGGGGTCTGGCACTTCTTTCACAAAAATCATAGCCCCCTCCCTAAATTCTTTGACGGCTTTAGTTAAGTTGGCGTCAGTTGTATTGTCGCCTAAAATAACAGCAATTGGGCCATTTTCGGCGAAGTCTTCTGCCAGAGCCACAGCATCGGCGATGCCACCTTTGGGATTTTCCTGATAAGCATATTCCAAATGCTTAACCCCAAACTCCTTACCATTTTTTAAAACATTAATAAAGTGCCCGGAATGTGGGCCGGAAGTAATAATCAAAATTTCGTCTATCCCAGCATTTACTAAAGTTTGAATAGGATAGTAAATCATGGGCTTGTCGTAAATAGGAAGAAGATGCTTATTGGTGGCATAAGTTAATGGGTAAAGCCGGGTTGCCAACCCGCCGGCACAAATAACTCCTTTCATAATTGAGAAAAGAAAATAACTTTTAATACTACTAGCGACAAAAAAGAAATTAATAAATACTCTAAAAAAATCATTAAACTTAGGTTTTTGTTGATTAAGTGATGGATAATAGACCAGCTAAAATAAAAACCAGCGTAAAGAGCAATAATAGTAAATCTTTGTGTGTTTTGAGAGTAACCCAAAAATAAAACTAGGCTTAAGGCTGTATACAAAAACAAAACCAGATACTCTGTTTGGTGTTTGCTAATTTCGGTTATCATAAAATCACTCCAGAGCTAGTGGTAATTATACTTAATATAAGTAGCAGTGTAAACATAAGGTGGGCTAAGCTCTTTCCTGATAATCGAAAGAGCTTCTTTTTTTCAACAAAATAAAGGTCGAGAGACAAAACAACTATTAACCCAGCCAAAATACCTATTAGAACCTCTTTTTGTAGTAGTTGAATATTAATTAATGGATTTTTTTCTACTGCTGGGAGTTTAGCTTTTGCTTTGGCAGTTTGATAATTAATTGCCGGCTTTATCTCTTTAGTGGTGGCTTCCCCTTTGGTTTCGGCTAGCATTGCCCCATCGGTTTTTCCAAATAATTGAACAACCAACACGGTTGGCTCTTCTTGAAGGTTCCCCTCGACTATAGCAAAACCAATGTCTTTATAGTCTGGTTTTAGCAGATTATCCCGATGAGTAGGCGAGTTCATCCAGGCGGCAACTACCGACTGGCTATCGGTAAAATCCTTAGCCAGGTTTTCTCCAGCCAAAAGATATTGGTACCCTGCCTGTTGAAAAAAAGACCAGGGAGTAGTTCCGTCTGGAGCATAATGTGCCCAATAATTTTTGGTAAACATATCTTCAGCTTTTTGTTTGGCGGCTTGCATTAGTTGCTCATTTAGTTTTAAAGGTGACAGGCCGTATTTGATTCGCTCGGCGTTGGTGGCGTTGAGTAATTCTTCGGTGCTAATGTTGAAAGCGACTCCTAAAATATGCGAGTCGTAGTTTTTAACCACAAGTTTTAGACTGACGTTAACAATTAGCAAAACAGCAATAATGGTAGTTAGAAAATCATGGTGCAGATATTTACCTCGAAAGTTGTTGGATTCCTGAGGAACAAAAAGATGACTGAGAATTTTTAAAAACTTTTTGTGCATGGCCATAATTATAACGAAATAATTTGCTCTAATAACTTGTTTTTCTTAATTATTACCATAGCGAGCGCTCCGCCTAAGCCATCAACACAGGCGTCGAGTAATTTTCCTTCACGCCCGTTAATAAAGCTTTGGTGTAACTCATCAGAAAGGCCGTAGGTAAAAGTGAGAAACAAAGCTGTTAAATAGGGTTTTTTTAGGCCAGCCAAAAATAAAAACCGCCACCAAAGTAAGTATAAAGCGGCATATTCTATTAAATGCAAAGTTTTAAAAATGGAAAAACTAACAGGATAGTTGTCGGTAAAGGCCACTTTTTCACGACTAGATAGTAGGAAAATAAAAGCCATCCACGCTAATAAAGGGGCAAGGCCGGTAAAAAAAAGCTTAAGTAAATAATTAAAACGACGTTTAACAGTAAACTGACCCATAAACTTATCTTAGTATATTGACGCCAAAAAGAAAATTGGATATTGATATTTTCTGAGGCTTTACTTGTTTTGGCGCCTAAAACTTTCTTGGGCTTAATCTGGTAAAACTGACTGTTTAGTTTTAGTTTTTCAGGGGCGATAACAGTAAAATTGTCTTCTGACGTTGGTTTTTTTTGAACAAGAGTGTTTTTTACGTTGCCTGAGGTTGTTGTAGCGTTATTTGTTTTTGTTTCAAGAGTTGAGCTTTCTGGGCAGTTGTTGTTAACGGCATTTTTGCTGGCTTCGGTAAAACACCATTGAGCGTCGTTATTAAAACTTTGCCGTGAGTAACTCTGGCCTTTTACTGGGCTTTGGTATTGGATACTGTCGACTTCTTGCTGGGTTTGACTAAGAAGACGAACAGTGTCTTTGTCGTTATTAAAAATATTACTGGATAACTCAATTACTCCGTAACTTTTGCTTGAAATAGAAATGGAAAACTTTTTTGGAGTGGCTCCAGAATTTTCGCCATCGTCCAGAAACCAATTTTCTAGAGTAACCTGATAGTCGTTGTTGTTATATATTTCTACCCATTCTGATTCGTTATCCGGATAAGCCATAATTTCACTTAACCAAACCTCAGACATCACCCCGGGAGTCCTGTCCGCCTTTGGTGGAGTGGTATGGGCTGTTGGAGCAAGTGAAAGTATTGAAGTTAAAAATGGAGTTGGAGTTGAGGTTGGTAGTAATATTGAAGTTGGTGATGAAATAAGTGTAGGAGTAAGAGCAAGGCAGATGTTTAGATTTGTGGCTTCCTTACTGTTTTGATCGGCTTTAAGCCAATTTTCTCCTCCATCTGGACAACGGAGGAAAATGTTTTCGGCACTAACGTTCTCAGAGTATTGATAACAGTCAATTTCTTTTTGTTTATCATCAAGTAGCCTTACACTGTCGCCGCCAGTGTTATTAAAAATCGAACTGACTTCAATAATTCCAAACCCCAAAGCGGGAATAGTGAGAGAAAATTTTTTGGGGGATGAGCCTTTATCGGCAACGTCGTCAAGATACCATTCCAGCAAACTAGCTTCATTTTCGCTTGCGTTATACAACTCTACCCATTCTGGCGAACTGGCGGCTGAGATTTCATTTATAAATATTTCTGCCTGAACCGACTTTGTAAACAACAGAAATAATACTAGCGCCAATAAAAATTTATACCTCACAAATACAGTTTATTTTGAAAAACACTTCCCCACAAGCGGTTCTACCCCGCAAAGATTATTGCAGATGCCAATAGAGAGTCATGTAGCCGTTACTGTGAAAAATAAACATACCGTTACCGCCGTCACCCAGACAGTTTCGACAAACATAGCCGTCGCCGTCATCTACGGCATATATAGCGCTACCTGTTGGTCCCCACATGTCCCAAGCTGGGTGGGGATTGCCTTGATAATAAGAATTTGAGTAGCAGGTGTATCCAGAGCCTTGTGAAATTGCACTGGGATTCATCGGCCAGCTAAAACTACCATTACCAACAGTGCGATTTTCTGTTGCTTCACAGCCAGTATCCCAGAGAATTCCTCTGGAAGTCAAAACTTCGCCAGGATCA
>CAZEVA010000052.1:0-14994 GCA_964515585.1 uncultured Gammaproteobacteria bacterium
TCCCTTCACAGTTTTTGGAAGAAGATAGTGCGTGGCAAAATTTTGCTGACAATAATGAATTTTAGTTATAATGCCATAGTATATGGAAAAAGTAGATGTTTTACTGCCCCCTAATTTTCAAAAAAGCGGAGTGACTAAAACCCGAGAGCAAGCTGTTGTTGACGGTGATTGGTTGGGAGGATTTCATTTGTGGATTGTGCGTACCGAACCTCACTTGGCTCTACTTTTTCAACGACGCAGCCGAAATAAACCAACCTTTCCTAGTCAGCTTGACGTTTCTGCGGCCGGCCATTATCAAGCCGGAGAAACGGTTAAAAATGGTTTGAGAGAAGTTAAAGAGGAATTGGGTAAAGACTACCATTTTGGCCAGCTAACTTATTTAGGTAAAAAAGTGTTTGTCGACTTTGACATGAAAAACCGCAAACTACAAACCGTTTGTGACGTTTTTATAACAATAGATAACAGTTCTCTTTCTTCTTTTAACCTACAACCAGAAGAGGTTGCCTCTCTACTGATAATTAATATCACTGACTTAGAGCAGGTTTTTACCAAAGAAAATTACACCTTTATTAGCCAGGGAGTTAATCTTCATAAACAACCAATTACCGAAACAATATCCCGAGAGGACTTTATTGATAATTGGGACAACTACCAATATAAAATGGCACTTTTAAGCAGGCGCTTTGTTAGAGGTGAGAAAAATTTGCTTTACTAATACTAGCTCAGGATATATCGTGCTCCCTTGGTTTTGCCAACTTTGCGGATTAAATTTTTGGCCATTAAATCTTTTAGGTCGCGAAGGATGGTGTCTTCTGAATAGTCTGGAAATAGGCTGGAAAAAGCCTGGTTTTGGAGGAAGCCAACTTCTTGAATATATTCAATAATTTTGGTTTGACGTTCATTTAAAAAAACCTGCTTACCGCCTAGTTTGTGTTTTAGGTGACTATCAGAAGACAGTTTTTGAATTTTCTCTTTGATTTTACTAAACTCCTGCGCAATTCCCCTAATAAAATACTCTAGCCAGGGAGTGAGATCGCCGCCACCTGCTTTTTGCAAATGTTCATAGTAAGCCAAAGGGTTTTTGTCGTAATACTCCTCTAAAGAAAAAAAGCGACGGATATCATAACCCTGTGAGTATAACACCAACGTTGCCACAGAACGCGCGGCTCGCCCATTGCCATCAATAAAGGGATGGATACGAACCAGCTCGTAATGGGCAATACCGGCTTTTATGGCCGGATGCATCTCGTCTTTAGTGGTTTTGTTGAGCCAACTAAGAAACTGGTTTATTAAATAAGGAATTTGCTCGGGTTCAGGCGGGCGAAAAGTGACTTCACCACTTGCGGAATCCTTAATCACCACTCTCTTGAGCCTGTAATTACCTGCTAAGTTCACCGGTAATATTTTGTTAACTGCCAGCTGATGAATTTTTTTGAACATCGCCTCAGTTATTGTTTGTTTTTCCTGGGAAAGGGCTTTCTCCAAATAGTCCATTACTTCGCGATAGTTAATTACCTCCTGAACATCGCGAGTGCGAATGCTGTGCAAATTTTGGCTTAAAACTACTTCTTTGGCTTCATCAAAATCAAGCTGATTGCCCTCCAAATGAGTGCCATGATGCACGGTTCGGACCAGTGCCTCCTCCTGAAAACGTTTTTCCCAGAGTGGCAAAAGAGGGGCATTAATAATTACCTCTCTACTGGCTTCAATTTTGCCAATATCCATAATTATTTTGTTGGTTACCTTGAACGAAGGAGTATACATGGGTATAATATTACTACAAAAGTGATGGAAGATAAAATCTTAAAATCAGCAGTTGTTACAGTTGTTTCTTTTGTTTTGGTAAAATTTGTTCCAAAACTGATTCAACTGCCTAAAAGCCGCCAAACCAGCAAAGGCCAAACAGTAACACAGTTTTTACAACAGGCGGTAACTGTAATAATCTACTTACTGGCAGTTTTAGTAATTCTCAATATGTTTGGGGTTGATGTAACTCCTTATCTTTTATCTTCCTCAATAATTGGCTTCGCTGTGGGTTTTGGAGCTCAAAGTTTTTTTAAAGACATTATTGCCGGCATAAATCTGCTGCTTGAACCAGAATTTAAAATAAACAGTGTTATTGTGACCAATAACTATACTGGGACCATTAAAAAAATTACCTTAAAAAACACTTATTTGGAAGACAAAGACGGAAACTTGTATATCATCCCCAACGGGGAAATTAAAACAATTCAGGTTAAAAAAAGCGCCTAAACCAAGCCAAGGCTTTTAGCCTAACCGGCCATAACCAATTAAAAAAACGATATTGCCAAGGGTGAAAGACTACATCGATTGTGGGCAGATAGCTTCGATGCACTCCGCCATAACCTTCCTTAAACCGATGAAAACCAGCCCAAGGGTGTTTTTGAGAATAGTTCGGCTCCAGCGCTCCCCACAAATCAAACCAACGACAACCGAGTTTTTTCGCCAGTAAAATTGCCTCCCACATCAGTAAATTAGAAGCCATGACCTGCTTGTGTTTGTTGCCAGAGCCACCATAAAGATAATAAGCTGTTTCTTTGAAAAAAAATAAGGTGTAACTCGAGAGCGGCTGACCCTGATAATAAGCAGTAAGGATCCTAGCTATTTTGGCTTGTTTCATTTCTTGATAAACTGTTTGGTGGTATTGTCGGGAATGACCTAAGTAGTTCTGCCTCTTCACTGTTTGCTGATAAAGTTCAAAAAAAATCTCAAAAGCCTTTGGATTTTTGGTTTCGTCTTTAACTACTACCCCTTTGCGTTTGGCTAAATTAATGTTATAACGAGTTTTGGTTTTTAGTAAACTAAGCAGTTTCTCTATGGGTAAACTAAGATCTATAATAAACGTATGCTTGGCATAAACCGGAGAGGAAGATAAGGAATAGTTTAAACCTTGCTCTTGCCAGTAGTTTTTGGCAATAGGAAGTTTGTATTGCCCGGCACTTTCCAGCCACTCTTCGGGCTCCATTTTAACAAAAATGGCTTTGTGGGCAAAATGATTTTTAAGAAACTGTAAGATATTTTCCGGAACAAATGGTCCTTTAGCATAATTAATAACTGTCAGCCCCAACGGTAATGGATGTATGGTAAACAAGAAGACTTGGCTAATTTTATTTTTTTCGTTAACTAACGCCAGCCGAATGATTTGATTGCCGGTTTTTTCCCGAATCTCTCCCCATTGCCAACTTTGCAAAGGGTGATTGGCGGCATTGTTCCAGTCTGTTTTTTGGGACACGTCTGTGATAAGCTTAATTTTAGTCATGAAAAAAATTGCCGCAATCATTATTATTGCTATTGTTATTCTAGCAGGCTTTATCCTAAAAACAAAATTAAACTCGGCAAACAAAAACTTGGTAATTGCCGATAAAGCAGAAGTTGCTGTGGAAATTGCCGACAGCGAGATTGCTCGGCAAAAAGGCTACTCGAATCATCCAGAAATAAGCTATCAAGAAGGATTACTGTTTGTTTTTAACAGGGCTGGCTTTTATCCGTTTTGGATGAAGGGAATGTTGTTTGATTTGGATTTTATTTTCATCAAGAACGGTCGGGTGGTTTACCTTTTGCAAAACGTTAAAGCGCCAGTTAACAATAATGGCGAAATTGAATACGTTATAAGCCAAAAACCCTTTAACCAACTTTTAGAAGTCAAGGCTGGCTTTATTGATAAATATAATATCGAGCTTAACGATTCTGTCTTGTTGAAATAACCTATTCCATCCCCGAATTGGAATGATTATTTGCGGCTGCCCATGCGTTCTTCGATTATTTTGGCCTGAATGTTTTTTGGCACTTCTTCGTAGTGGGATGGCTCCATATAGAAAAATCCTCTGCCTTGAGTTAGCGAGCGAATCATGGTGGCATAGCCAGACAACTCCGCCAAAGGAGCATAGGCATCAATGGTTACCGAATCACCTCGAGTGGTGGTTTTGAGAATTTTTGCTCTTTTGCTGGAGAGGTCACCAATAACTGTTCCCATGTTCACTTCGGGAGTAGTTACCTCCATTTTCATTACCGGCTCTGTTAAAGTTAGGCCAGCTTTTCGAGCTCCGGATGTAAGCGCCATCGAACCGGCTATTTTGAAGGCTATATCTGAAGAGTCCACATCGTGATAAGTGCCGTCGTACAAGGTGACTTCTAAATCTGAAAGCGGATAGCCAGCCAAAACACCTTTATCCAAAGCCTCTTTGATTCCCTTCTCTACCGAACCAATAAACTCGTTGGGAATAGCGCCTCCTTTGATAGCATTAGTAAATTTGAAGCCTTCGCCTCTTGGTAATGGTTTAAGACGCAAAAAACAATGGCCATATTGACCCCGACCGCCAGACTGTTTAATATATTTGCCCTCAGCCTCAGCTTCGCCGGTAATTGTTTCTTTATAGGCTACCTGAGGCTTACCAACATTAGCGTTCATCCGGTATTCGCGCTTCATTCTGTCGACAATAATTTCTAGGTGAAGTTCTCCCATTCCGGCAATAACTGTTTGACCGGTTTCATGATTAAATTTAACTTTAAAAGTTGGGTCTTCTTCTAAAAATTTTTGCAAAATATTACCTAATTTTTCTTGATCTGCTTTTGTTTTGGGCTCAATTGCTAACGAAATTACCGGCTCTGGAAAAGTAATAGTTTCTAAAATTATTGGGGCATCTTCTGCAACTAAAGTGTCACCGGTTTTAGTTTTTTTGGGCCCAACCAAAGCAACTATCTCTCCAGCAAAGGCACTCTCGATTTCTTCACGCTGGTTGGCATGCATTAACAGAATTCGGCTAATACGCTCTTTTTGTTTATTACGCGGGTTATAAACATAGGAACCCGATTTGAGCTCTCCAGAATAAATACGAGCATAGGTAATTTTACCCACATGCGTGTCTAATTGTAGTTTAAAGGCGAGAATGCAAAGCTTTTCCTCAGGTACTAAATCTCGCTCAATTTTTTGGCCAGTTTGAGGATTAACGCCTTCAATTTTGCTTAGATCTTGTGGTGAGGGGAGAAAGTCAATAATGCCATTTAAAAGTGGCTGTACCCCTTTGTTGCGAAGTGATGTTCCGGCATAAATAGGAACAATTTTATAGGCAATAGTAGCCCGACGAATTCCCTCCATTAACTCGGCGTCGGTTATAGTTTCCTCCGCGACAAATTTTTCCATTAATAAGTCGTCGTGCTCGGAGGCAACTTCAACTAACTCAGCTCTTTTTTGTTTGGCAATCTCTTGGTATTTTTCAGGAATTTCTTTGGTGGTGTATTTTGTGCCCTGTTCGTCTTGATCCCAATATAGAGCTTTCATGCTTAAAAGATCGATTACTCCTTCAAAATCGTTCTCCCGACCAATTGGAAGAGTAATTGAGACCGGAGTGGCCCCTAACTTTTCTTTTATCTGATTTAAGGTGTCCTCATAATCTGCCCCTAGCTTATCCATTTTGTTGATAAAACAAAGCCTAGGAACTTTGTATTTATCGGCTTGACGCCACACGGTTTCGGACTGTGCTTGAACTCCCTCTTCAGCATCAAAAATAACTACTGCCCCATCTAAAACCCTGAGTGATCTCTCTACTTCGGCAGTGAAATCAACATGGCCTGGAGTATCGATAATATTAACTCTTACTTTGCGCCAAAAAGTGGTTGTGGCCGCAGACATAATGGTAATTCCCCGCTCTCTTTCTTGCTCCATCCAATCCATCTGAGTTGTTCCTTCATCAATATTGCCGATTTTGTAGCTTCTGCCTGTATAGAAAAGGATTCTCTCTGTAGTTGTGGTTTTGCCGGCGTCAATATGAGCAATGATGCCAATATTGCGAATTTTGTCCAAAGAAACTTGACGGTCTCGAGTAATAATACTTTGCTGTGCCATTTTACCAGGAGAAATGTGCAAAAACCTTGTTGGCCTCAGCTAATTTTTGTGATTGCAGATTTTTGTCAACTGCGGCTCCCTTGCCTTCGTAAGCGTCTTTCATCTCTGCATATAGTTTTTCACTAAATAAATGGTATTCTTTGTTAGAGCGCGCTCTGGCAGCATCAATTAACCATTTTAAAGCGAGAAATAAACGATGTTTGGGAGTAATTTCTTTTGGCACCATATAGGAAGCGCCACCAATTCGGCGCGGCCGGACAATCATTCTAGGGCCAATGTTATCAATAATCTTGTCTAGCGCTTCTACCGGATTAATCTTCTCTTGATTAAATCTTTCTAAAGCCTGATAAACTGCTTTTTGGGCTACTTCCTTTTTACCATCTCTCATAACCAAATTAATTAACTTGCTTACCCGTTCGCTTTGGTAAGTTTTGTCGTCGTTTGCTTTCCTAATTTTATAACCTCGTCTGGGCATTATTTATCAAATATAATTTTTAGCTTTTTTTGGCTAGTTTGGCGCCATATTTAGATCGGGAGGATTTACGGTTTTCCACTCCACCAGTATCATAAACTCCTCTAACAATATGATACTTAACACCAGGTAAGTCTGGAACTCGGCCACCCCTAACCAAAACAATAGAGTGCTCAGCCAGATTATGCCCAATTCCCGGAATATAGGCTGTGACTTCCATTTTGTTTGAAAGCCTAACTCTAGCAATTTTACGCAAAGCCGAGTTTGGTTTCTTTGGGGTCATGGTTCGAACTACGGTGCATACACCTTTTTTAAACGGAGAAGGTCTGTAGCTATACTGACCATTTATGTGGTTAAACCATTTTTTCAAGGCTAACGCCTTAGTTGAGCGATTTTTAACCTTTCTGCCTTTTTTTATTAGTTGATTTATTGTTGGCATATTTTATCCGTAATACTTCTTAATTAACTGTTGAGTAACCGGAATCAGTCTGCCAATTATAACATTTTCCTTGAGGCCATACAAATAATCCATCTGGCCTTTAATGGATGATCTAGTTAAAACATTGGTGGTGTTTTGAAACGAGGCTGCCGAAAGCCAGGAATCAGTAAAGATAGAGGCGTTAGTAATACCCAAAACTTTAGCCTTACCTGAGGCTGGTTTGCCACCCTTGGCTACAATTTTTTTGTTTTCTTCAACAAAAACATCTTTATTAACAGCTTCTCCCATTAGGAAATTAGTGTCGCCTTCGTCGTCGATAATAATTTTATCGCTCATTTTACGGATAATAACCTCAAAATGCTTGTCATGAATACCAATTCCTTGTGATTCATAAACATTTTGAATTTCATGTAATAGATATGTTTGGGTTGATCTGATACCTCTTATCTCCAATACTTCTTTGATGTCTAGATAGCCTTCGCTAAGTTGAGTTCCTTTAGTAATTAGTTGACCGTTTTTAATATGAAGTTTTTGAGTCATAGGAATTTGGTAATATTTGGTAGTTTTTTTATCAAGAGAAGCTATTTCGATTTGATAAAGCTCGTTCTCACTATCTTCTTTGATTTTAACTTTTCCTTCGATCTCAGCAATTGGAGAAATTATTTTTGGTGTTCTGGTTTCCAGCAACTCTTCTACTCTTGGCAAACCTTGGGTAACGTCGGAAATAACAATGCCGCCAAAATGGCGCACACGCATTGTTAACTGAGTACCTGGTTCACCTATAGATTGAGCAGCAACAACCCCCACCGGCATTCCAATATCCACCGGTTCGTTGGTAGTAAAATCTGTACCGTAGCATTTGCGACAAATACCTCGTTTGGTTTGACACAAAAGTGGACTGCGCACTTCGATCTTATCAAGCTTTTCTTTGTTGATAATAGCTAACACTTCGTCGGTAACCAAGGTATTAGCTTTAAGCAAAACTTTTTTACCTTTGAGAATATCTTTTGCCAAATAACGGTTAACAACTCTTTCATTAAAACGATCACCACGAATTCCAGAACGGCTGATGATAATTCCGTGTTTCTGGCCACAATCATCTTCTTTGACAATTACATCGTGAGCAACGTCAACCAAACGTCTAGTTAAATAACCAGCGTCGGCAGTTTTCAAAGCCGAGTCCGCTAATCCCTTACGAGCTCCACGAGTATTAGTAAAGTATTCAAAAATAGTTAATGCTTCGCGATAGTTAGATTTTGTGGGCATCTCAACAATTTTTCCTAAAGGATCATAAATTAAACCCTTAATGCCAGAGATCTGTTTAAGCTGTTCGCGTGAGGCTCGAGCTCCTCCGGATTTAATAATTATTTTTACCGGGTTCTCTTCTTTGTAGGCATCCCAAGTAAGATCTGCCAGCTTTTCAGTTGTTTCAATCCAAACATTGTTGATTAATTCTTTTTTCTCATTTTGGGTAACCAAACCCTGTTGATAGTTGCTGTCAATTTCTGCAGCAGAGGACTCCGCCTCTTTGACTACCTTGGTTTTGTCTGAATAAATAACACAGTCGGTAACCGAAAAAGAAGCCCCGGCAAATTTGGTAACTGCCCAAAAACCTAAGTCTTTTAATTCGTCAACCAACTTGGCTACTTTCGCCTGTGGTAAAACTTTCATTGCCTCATTAATTAGAGTTTTAACATCACCAGCTTTCAAGACAGTGTTTATGAAGCCTATTTCCTGAGGAAGTTTGTCATTTAGAAAAACTTTACCTGGAGTAGTTTTGATAATTTTGTTTTGATATTTAAAATAAATTAACTGCCTTATGCCAACTTTGTTAAGTTGATAGGCTAATCTCACTTCTTCAGTTGTTGCAAAAGCGGGCAGGTTTTTTTGAGAGTTTTCTTTGTTTTCTTGTTCACTAGTTAGAAAATACAAGCCCAAAACCATTTCTTTGTTAGGAATGGCAATTAGGGAGCCATCTGCAGGTTTAAGAAGGTTAACACTTGGTAGCATATATTTTTTTGCTTCCTCAATAGCTTCTTTCGAGAGAGGGACAAATACACCCATAGCGTCGCCATCAAAGTCTGCGTTATAACCTTGACAAACACAAGGATGAAGTCTTATAGCAATGTCGTCTGTTAGAATTGGGTAAAAAGCTAAAATACTAAGTTTGTGCAAAGTTGGAGCACGATTTAAAAGGACCGGATAATTGGTAATTACTTTTTCTAGAATATCATAAATTACTGGATCTTTACTTTCAAAAAAATTCTTAGCACTTTTAATATTGGTTGCATGACCCTGTTCAATAATATCACGAAGAATAAAAGGTTTGAAAAGTTCTAGAGCCATTTCCTTAGGTAAACCAAATTGGTCAATTTTTAGCTCTGGGCCAACCACAATCACCGAACGACCTGAATAATCAACTCGCTTTCCTAACAAATTCTGACGAAAACGACCTTGTTTGCCTTTTAAAATATCGGATAATGATTTTTTCTTTTTGATCCCCGCTCCACCAGCACGAGTAGCCCTTCCGGAGCTTTTACTTAGATCAATCAATGAATCAACAGCCTCCTGCAACATTCGTTTTTCGTTACGTAAAATAATGTTAGGAGCGCCGAGCTCAATTAGATGCCGCAGACGGTTGTTACGATTAATCACTCGGCGATAAAAATCGTTTAAGTCGGAAGTGGCAAATTTGCCGCCAGTTAACTGAACCATTGGGCGTAAATCGGGAGGAATTACCGGCAGGACAGTTAGTGTCATCCATTTGGGTTCGATTTTGGCTTTTATAAAAGCTTCTACTGCCCTAACTCTTTTTAGTAATTTCGTTTTAGCGTCTCCCTTGGTAGCGGCTAATTTTTTATTAAGGGCTGTAATTAACTTGTTTAGATCTAACTTGTCTAAAACTTCAAGAATTACTTCTGCCCCCATTCCAACTTCCACTAAGTCTGAAATTCCTAATTCTCTAAACGCAATATAATCGTCTTCCTCTAATACATCCATTGGTTTTATTGATTTCACTAACTTAACCAGACGATTATAATAATCTTCTTGAATAGTTTTTTTCTCTTGATATTCACTAGCTAAAGTAAGCCTTTTCTGCTTAAACTTGTGTTGAGCTTCGGCTTTGGCAATATTAAGTTGATCCTTATTGGTTATTTTTTTCTTGATTGCTGCCAAATCTTTTTCCTCTGCTGCCTTGACATCTTTTTGTAATCGACTATACCATTCGTCAAGTGTTGCTTTTGATTCTTTTTCTTTGTCACGAATAACTTTCTCTGCCGCCTTACGTTTATCGTCTTTTACTGCCTTAGTTAGGTATAGAGCAAAATAAATTATCCTTTCAAGCGCGTTGGCGGGAATTCCCAAAACCAAAGACATTGGTGAACTGGTTGTTTTAAAAAACCAAATATGAGCTACAGGAGCGGCTAAAGTAATATGGCCCATTCGTTCACGACGTACACTTGATGAAGTTACCTCAACGCCACAGCGATCACATACAATTCCTTTGTAACGAATCCGGCGGTATTTGCCGCAATAACATTCAAAGTCTTTTGTTGGCCCAAAAATTCTTTCGTCAAATAGCCCATCTTTTTCTGGTTTAAAAGTTCGATAATTAATAGTTTCAGCTTTTGTTACTTCACCATATGACTTATCCAAAATCTGGTCAGGTGAGGAAAGCGAAATTTTAATAGCTCGAAATAAAACTTCCTTATTTTTCGGCTTGAGTAGCTCGTCAAGATTTAGTTGACTAGCGTTTACCAAAGTTTCTTGAGCTGTCTGATTCTCTTGATCCATTATTCAATGGTTTCAACTTCTAAAGAAAGGGCGTTAAGTTCTTTCATTAATACCTTGAAGGACTCTGGGATACCAGGATTTGGAATAGGCAAGCTCTTAATTATTGCTTCAAATGAACGATTGCGGCCTTTTATGTCATCACTCTTTATAGTGAGCATTTCTTGCAGAGCGTGAGCAGCCCGATGCGCTTCTAATGCCCAAACTTCCATCTCTCCAAAACGCTGACCTCCCATTTGAGCCTTACCTCCCAGAGGTTGCTGACTAACTAAAGAATAAGGACCAGTAGAACGAGCATGAATTTTATCTTTAGCCATATGAGCTAGTTTTAAAATATACTCGTAACCAACTATCACTTTATTTTCGTATGGACGGCCAGTTTTGCCATCAAATAAAGTAAATTTACCATCCAAAGGTAAATTCGCTTCATTCATTAACGTACTTAGAAATTCCTCAGCAATTCCATCAAAAACTGGGGCCGCAATTTTTTTATTCAATTTGGCACTAGCCATGCCAACATAAGTCTCAAAAAGTTGACCTAAATTCATTCTTGAGATTACCGAAAGAGGTGAAATAATTACATCTATTGGAGTACCATCTTCCATGTAGGGCATGTCTTCAACTGGAACTATTTTTGAGATAACTCCTTTATTACCATGGCGTCCGGCTAATTTATCACCGACCATAATTTTTCGTAGTTCGGCTATTCTAACAACAACTCTTTTCAGGACTCCTGGTTCAAGCGAGGCTCCATTCTTTTCTGTAAGTACTTTAACATCAACTACAATTCCGCTTTTACCATATGGAACAGTTAATGAAGTATCTTGGACATCTTTAGCTTTTTCACCAAAAATTGCTTTGAGAAGCCGTTCTTCGGCAGTTAATTCTTTCTCACCTTTAGGGGCAACTTTACCTACTAGAATATCACCACCTTTAACTCTAGAGCCAATAATAGCAACTCCTTGCTTATCAAGGCTCGCTAATATTTCTTCACGAACATTAGGAATATCTCGAGTAATTTCTTCAGGTCCAAGTTTTGTGTTAACAACATCAACTTTGTATTCTTCAATTACAACCGAAGTCAACAAATCTTCTTTTAAGATCCGTTCTGAAATTACAATTGCGTCTTCGTAACCCAACCCCTCATATGCCATATAAGCTACCTTCAAATTCTGACCAAAAGCTATTTCTCCCTCTGTAGTCCCGGGGCCATCAACTAAAATTGTCCCTTTTTTAAAAGCTTGACCACTGGTAACATTAGGACTTTGGGAAAAACTAGTATCCTTATTAGTCCGTTGAAATTTAATAAGATCAAACACTTGTTCTTTGTTCTTAGTCTGAATGACTAATTTTTGAGCATCAACATACTTTACTTTTCCAGAATCTTTAGCAATTATCGACCGGCCTGCACCTTCGGCAATTACCCCTTCCATACCAGTACCAACAAAAGGACTATTTCCTCTAATTAAAGGAACAGCCTGACACTGCATGTGTGTGCCCATTAAAGCTCGACTAGCATCATCATTCTGCAAAAAAGGAATTAAGCATGCAGAAAGCCCAACTACCTGCCGAGGAGAAATGTCAACATATTGAATTTGTTCAACCGGAACTTCAATAAATTCGCCTTGATAACGTGCAGGAACACGACTATCAACTAAGACATTTTTTTCATTCTTGTTAACATTTGAGTGGGTAATATAATAATCTTCTTCGTCGTCTGGCTGTAAATAAACTATCTTGTCTGTTATTACCATTTTAGTTTTTCCATTCTGTTGAATCGGCTCAACTTTATAGTACGGAGTTTCCATAAAACCATATTCATTTATTCGAGAATATAGAGCCAAATAAGTAACTACCCCAATATTTGGCCCTTCGGGGCTTCTAATTGGACAAATGCGCCCGTATTGTGAAGGAGAAATATCACGAATAGAAAAAGAGGCCCTGCTTTTTTGAATTCCTCCAGGGCCACCAACAGTTAAACGACGTAGATTATCCAATTCAGACAAAATATTGGTTTGATCAATAATTGTAGATAGTTGACTAGTTTTAATGAAAGTATTAATTGAAGCTATTAGCGGTTTTGGATTCAACATTTGCGAAGGAATAACCATACTGGTAGGCGGAATAAGGCTCATTCGTTCTTTCGTATCTCGCTCTACTCTCATCATACCCACTCGAACACCATACATTCCCAAAAGTTCGCCAACACGTCGTACTCGGCGATTACCCAAATGATCAATGTTATCAAAACCTTTTTTCTGGTTAGTAACCTTAATTAAATGTCTTACAATAGCTACTAAATCATCTTTTAGAAGTAAAAAGTTTTCTTTAGTAATTGGGGTCTTTAAACCAAGTTTCTTATTTATTTTATATCGACCAATTTTTGACAAGGAATAGCGTCGCGAATTAAAAAATAAGTTTTGAATTGTTTCCCTAGCATTTTCTAATACCAAAGCTTCTCCCGGTTTAATTTTTTTATAGAGCTCCAATATAGCTTCATCCTCAGTTTCAGTTTTATCTTTTGCTAAGGTGCTTAAAATATAGTCTTTAAAAAGTTGTTCATTTAGATCACTAAACTCTCGAAGAATCTCTTCTTTACTCATTCCAAAAACTTTCAAAATCAGAGAAACTGGAAATTTACGTCGTTTATTAATTTTGGCTTCAATTTGTTTTGTTTTACCAATAAATATGTCTAGCCAAGCCCCAATATATGGCCTAACTTCCGCGTTATACATAGTAACACCCGTTGAGCGGTCTTGTTCTGCTGTAAAATATGCTCCAGGAGCCCGAACTATCTGACCAATAATGCAACGTTCGATTCCATTTATAATAAAAGTGCCTCGTGAAGTCATCTGAGGCAAATCACAAACATAAAACCTTTGGGTTTTAGTTTTTCCTGTTTGATTGTTTTTAAGTTCTAAATTTAAGTAAACTGCAAATTGATAGTTTAGTTGTTTCTCAAAAGCTTCCTGTTCGGTAATTTTAGGAGGTTCAAACTCAACTTCATTAAGAAACATTATCCAATTCTTTTTGGTATAGTCTTCTATTGGAAAAAATTCTTTTAAAATCTCATAGAAATCTTGCTTCAAAAAATTGTTGTATGATTCTTTTTGGAAATGTAAAAGGTCTAGTTTTTGTAAATCACCAGAGCGACCTTGTTTATTAAGAAACAAGCGTTTCTTTGGAGAACTGTTTATAGACAAAGAGTTAGTTTTCTTCATTCAATATAATAGCCGCTAAGCAAAAAAACAAAATAAAAGCGTACACAACAGTACGCCCGTTTTTTTATAAACCGTGATGAGGTATTCTATAAGAAAATAAATTAATTGTCAACTCTTTTTTGTAAACTTTACCTCTCTCTTTAATTTATTGATTATTCCACCAATTTTTTGTTCGGCTTTTCGTTTTACTTTCTGTGTTTTAGGACTAGAAACCAAGTCTTCAAAATATTCCTGACCCTCCTCACCAAACTCTTCTGCTTTCCTGAGCAATTCCCGAGCAATTTTACGACCGGTTTTAGTAAATGATAAATAACAAACAACTGATGAAACTACCCCTCCCAAAAGAAAACCAGAGAAAAAGGGTTGAGAAGCATTATTATTGTCACTGCTGTTTACTTTCATTTTTTCTCCCTCCAACTATTTTGCCTAGAATGCCCACTACAAGCCTAGCTCCTTCAGAGAACGTCCCTACTTCTCTTAAAGCGCGCTCTACCGCTTGGCTGGTATTTGCCAAGCCCAGGCTAATATTGTTAATTCTTTTAACTATAGCTCTTACCTCTTTCAAAAGAAAAATCGTTTGAATCCCCACGATTGTAAGTAAAACAGTTGCAACAGAAAGCGAAGCAATAATCACTAAATAAAGTGTTTCAATATTCATACTCTACATATGATGCAAAAAATATGAACACAAGTCAACCGAATTGTTAATTTTTAATTATAACTTTTTGCTCGTATATCTGCTCCTTACCATTAACACCAATTGCTCTGATAACTAATTTACGTTCTCCGGCATTTTTAAAAAACAAGCGCTCCGAAAAAAAACCATTCTCATCTTGATATATTGCTTCGTCGTTAAGATAAAGAATTGCTCCGGGCTCAACTTTTCCCTCTATTTTAATAAATTGATTAATTTTGATACTTTTTGGAATACTACTTACTTCAAGCAATGGCTTCTGCCAAGAAAAAAACCATTGTAATCCAAAAAATAATATCACCACAAAAATTAGCAAATAAACAGGCCAATTCGCCAATAAAAATTGGCGATGATTCTGATAATTAGTCTTCCTAATAAAATCTGGTTTTTCTTGTTCAATTTCTCTTTTTAGATAAAGAATCATCTTTGCTGAATCTAATTTGAGATAGTTTGCAGTTTTCTTAACCACTCCCTGTAAATAGACAAAAGAATTAAATTTTCTCCAGTTACCCT
>CAZEVA010000053.1:0-3238 GCA_964515585.1 uncultured Gammaproteobacteria bacterium
CAATCGAGAACACGGGGGCCAAAGTACTCTATTGTTCCGCTGAAGACTTTACTAATGCTCTAGTTGGGGCTATTAGAAATAAAAAAACCGACCTTTTTCGAAAAAAATATCGCCAGCTTGATTTTTTACTTCTGGACGACGTCCAGTTTATCTCAGAACGTGAATTTGTCCAAGAAGAATTGTTTTATACCTTTAATAAGCTCCGTTCACAAAACAAACAAGTGGTTTTTGCCGCGGATAAACCGCCGCGATTTTTAAAAAAAATCGAAAAAAGGCTCGTCTCTCGTTTTTTGAGTGGCTTAATCGTTGATGTCCAGCCACCCGACTTTGAACTAAAAACAGCTATTATTTTAATCAAAGCCCAAGAGAAAAAACTAAGTATTGATATTGAAACCGCAAAGCTCATCTCTTCTAACGTTGAAGAAATCCGTGAGGTTGAGGGCTTCCTCCTAACTCTAGAATCAATGCGCCGGGCCGGTGCAAAAATAAATTATCAGGCAGTCGAAAAAAAACTCTTACAAACACATGTTCATAAAAATACCGGGATCACCACCAAACAAATAATTAATGCTGTTAGTTACCAAACCAAGGTTAAACTTAAAGACATTAGGCAGGACAACCGAAAAAAACAAGTAGTTTTGGCTCGTCATTTGATTATGTATTTTCTTAAAACAACTACCCAACTACCATATGAAGACATTGCCAGGCTTTTGGGGAAAAAAGACCACACCACGGTAATGCACGCTGTCTCAAAAATCATCAACCAAATTCCCAAAGACGACCAGCTCCGCCAGAGGGTTGAGGCAATTAAAAGCTACTTAAGCTAGGTTTTCCACTATGTTTTCCACATTGTTAAATAGTCTTTTGTAAGGATAAGACAAGAAATATAATAAGAGAATAATTTGCTTTGCACTTTTTCACATATGTACTATAATAACAGCGTTATGAATATAACTATAGTACGAGAAAGCCTTCTTAAGATATTACAAAAAAGTAGCTATTTTACTTCCAATAAAATTAGTGATTTAAAAGTCTTAAAAGCTGTTCTAATCAACGCCAATCAAGATGGAGTAGTAATAAAAACAACTAATATTAACGAAAGCTTTTCTGGGGAAATTGGTGGAAAAGTATATAAAACAGGGTCTGTTTTAGTTGATCATAAAGCGCTTATGGAGATTGTGAAAAACTTGAACGATGCTAAAATAACTCTTGAAAAAAAACAAGGTCAGCTAACCCTTATTGGAAAAGCCGGAAAAATAAAATTATTAAGCCTAAACGAAAATAACTTTCCTAACCCCGAAAAACCTCAAAAAACTACACCACTTGCTAGCGTTCTTTTTCTGGAAAAAGCGGTGCAATTTGCTTTACTTAGCTGTGCTACAGATGAGGCCAGGCCAATTTTAACAGGCCTCTGTTTTGATTTTAGAGAAAACGAAACAAGGTTAGTTAGTACAGATGGTTTTAGAATGTCGTTATCTCGTTTTGACAAGGCTTTTCCAGAATACCAAGAGAAAAAAATTATCATTTCAGGTAAGAGTTTGGCGGCAGTTTATAAGGTTTTTAAGGACAAGGCATTTAAGGCAAGCTACTGTAAACAAGAGAATAGTATTGTGTTTGAGGGGGGAGGCATAAGTATTGTTAGCAAGCTTTTGGATGGCGAATTTCCACCCTATGAAGGGGTTATTCCCCAAAGTCAGGACACTAAAATAGTATTTAAAAAAGAGGACCTACTCCAAGTTGTTCGTAGTAGCTCTTTATTTGCTAAAGGCGGCTCGAATATGCTTAGTTTGGTTATTAGTGAAAAAGAAGTGACGGTTTCCAGTGCTGACACAGGCGTGGGTGAGGCGGTTTTTAAGATCGAACCAGTGAGTTTTGAGGGAAAAGAAAATAAGATAGTTTTTAATTATCGGTATTTAGCAGAATATCTTTACAATGTTAGTAGCGAAGAGTTGGTTTTTAAAATGACTACCGCCTTCGCCCCCGGCGTATTTGAAAGTAAAAAAGATCCGGGTTCTTTATATATTATTATGCCTATTCGTCAGCAAGAGTGATTGCAAAAAAACCCTCAAATTATAAAATGTAGTTATGGAAACCATTATTTTAATTTGGCTTGGGGTTTTGTCACTGATTATTCTTTATTCAGCGACTGTTATTTGGCGGCTTTTTTCAATTAAAAAACGCGGACTAAAACAAGCGATCTTTGACAGCTTGGACGGTCAGGAGAAGCTTAAGAAAGAGATTTTGTCAGTTAAAGAGATACTACAAAAACATCACCTTGAGTCTGAAAAACATTTTCATAAAACAGCCCTAGTGCGCTTTAACCCTTTTGAAAGAATTGGTGGCGAACAAAGCTATTGCTTGGCTTTATTAAACAACCAAGACTCGGGAATAGTGTTAACTTTTTTGTATACTAAAGAAGGAGTGAGAACGTATGTTAAAGAAATTGTTCAAGGTAAGGGAAAGGGGGTTGATCTTTCCAAAGAGGAAAAGGAGGTAATTAGCGCTGCAAACCACAACTAAATTATAAATTAATTTTTACTATGCAGAAAAAATATTTAGGTTTTTTTGTTTTATTTATTTTTGTTTTTGCCGCTTCGTATTTTTATTTTATAGATCAGTACACCGCAGGAGCCTTGGGTTATTTTAAAGACCGGTTTAGCCCTAATAGCTCAAAAGAAGCTTCTTTGAATGAACCAAAAACAGAAACTTGCCCACTCAACGGAGCCCTTTATGGCAAAAGCCAGAAAGAGCTTTGGCAGTCGCGCCGACCGTTGGGAATAATGGTGGAAAACTCTGTTGACGCCAGACCCCAGTCTGGCCTATCTTCTGCAGACGTTGTTTTCGAGGCAGTGGCAGAAGGAGGGATAACTCGCTTTTTGGCGATTTATTATTGTCAAGATGCCACGGTTATTGGCCCGGTAAGAAGTGCGCGGGTTTATTTTCTTGATTTTATTGGCGGCTTTGGTAACAACCCTCTTTATGCCCATGTTGGTGGTGCTAATACCCCCGGTCCGGCCGATGCTCTGGGGCAAATTGAAAAAGCCGGTTGGGCTGGTTATAACGACCTAAACCAATTTAGTATTGGCTATCCTGCTTTTTGGCGTGATTACGAACGCCTACCTGGAGTGGCGGTTGAGCACACAATGTACACCAGTAGCGAAAAGCTTTGGCAAATCGCCGCTAAAAGGGGCCTAGAGGACGAAAACAAGAAGGGTAAGAGCTGGGACGAAAACTATCG
>CAZEVA010000054.1:0-5562 GCA_964515585.1 uncultured Gammaproteobacteria bacterium
AGCAGGGTCTGTTTTTCGTTCTTGGCCGCTAGACGGCTGGCAAATTCTTCAGCACTACGATAACAACGAACTTCTTGTTTCATAGAAGCCGGCCTTACATTTTCCTGAGAAAGTAATGGGTCATAATAGGTGTTTTCTAGAATTTCAAGCAAAGTGTCCACTTCGGGAATAGTCTGCCCACTAAGTTCTATTTGGGCAAAAAACGACTCAAGCTCTCTATGCATTACTGTTAAATCTTTCATCCTTAACTTTAAGGTCTCAAGGTTTTTTTGCGGGTATCTAGCCTTTACTCTTGGCCTTTCCTTTATTCTTTCTAGCAAGCTAGAACCTGTGTCTGCCATCTTGAAAGACACTGGCTTTAAGGACAATCCCCCTTTATTCTCAAAGAAGGAACTCTCTCCCTGAAGTAGTAATAACATCTGATTAATATTGCCGGTTAGTTCACTGTCTTTAGCCTCCTCCGAGTTTACCAATACCACATACTCATCGCCTCCCCAGCGAACAAACTGATAATCTGGAAAATTATTAACCAACATCTCCTGGCCAAATTTAATAGTGCGATTACCATTCTGCCGCCCATCTTCCCGACTAATATTTGCGTCCAATATATGAACCTGATTACTATTGAAAACACTATCCTGATCAATCATACTTATTGGGATTAAATTACCCTTTTCTAACAAAATTGGCAGTATTGCTGAGGAGAGAATTGGCATCGCCGGCAGTAGCTTGTTGTTGTAGATACCTTCTTCCACCAATTTCTCTTTCAGTATAGCTATGGTTTTTTCTGGTAGCGGCTTAGTTGGGTAAAGCGAGCCGGGGTCATAAAGACATTTTGCCAACATGTCAGTAGCTAATTCCTGATTTTTAAATATCTCCGGCTTTACGCCAATAGCATCCATAATCTGCCATGTTTTTTGAGAAGAGAAATCTTCTTTGTTTTCTGGCGAAAAGCTTTGTTCTTTTGGAAAGTTCATCTTTTTAATCTGTTATAATTCATAATTATATTTTAGGTTGTTTGCGCCTATAGCTCAACTGGATAGAGCGTTGGTTTGCGGAACCAAAGGTTGGAGGTTCAAGTCCCCCTAGGCGCACCCTTTTTTTCCAATTCGGGGATGGAATTACGCGCCAACTGGTAATAAACTAAAGTGTGTTTTCCGGTTTTTAGTTTTTTTTGCGATAGTATTTTGTCAAACTGGGAATAATCAGGAAAAAAAGCATCTGCCTCGGGAAACTCAGCTTTAACAATGGTTAAATATAGTTTATCCGCAAAAGGCAGGGCTTGGCGAAAAACTGAAGCTCCGCCAATCACAAAGATTTCATTTCCCCCCGTGTTTCGCTCGGCGATTTTAAAAGCTTCCGTAAGACTACGGGCCTCTCTAACAGCCTTACGCACTCCCGATGTGCGTTGGCGCGAGAGAACAATGTTTGTGCGTCCGGGCAAGGGCCGGCCAATTGATTCATAAGTTTTCCTACCCATTATTATCGGGTGGCCCATGGTAAGCTCTTTAAAATGCTTCAGTTCTTCGGGGATGTGCCAGAGCAAGCCGTTTTTTTTACCAATTTCCCGATTTTTGCCGGTAGCAACAATAATACTAATCATTATTTTTTGAAATAGCCGCCCGACACACTTAACTTTGCCTTAATTGGTGGCTGAGGCTGATAATCTACCAACTCAACGTCACTTGGCTCAAGCTTATCAAGATCCTTAGTTTTAGCGGCAATCTTGATTTTGGGCAGTTTGCTTGGCTTTCTCTTTATCTGTTCCTTCACTTGCTGAAGATGCATCTCGTAAATATGAACGTCGCCAAAAGTATGCACCAGTTCACCTACACTATAACCGGTAATATGAGCAATTAAATGAGTTAAAAGAGCGTAGCTGGCAATGTTAAAAGGGACGCCCAAAAACAGGTCGGCACTGCGCTGATAAAGATGCAGGCTTAGCTTGTTGTCAATAACATTAAGCTGATACATATTGTGACAAATGGGGAAATATGAGGTTTCCTCTGGAAGAGCCATTGAATATAAGTACTCCGGATTCCACGAAGTAACAATGGCGTTATGGCAGTTAGGGTCGTCAACAATTTCCTTAATCGCCCACTTTAGCTGATCTATAGTTCTACCGGGCTTATGAGATGGCCAAGCCCGCCACATTTCACCATAAATTCGCGGCAGTTCTCCCCACTTATCGCCAAACTGCTTGTTTGCCAATAACTTGGCAATAAACTCCTGCTTGCTGAGTTTGCTTTTGGGGTTTTTAGCCTGATAAATTTTGTGGGGGTAGTCGTCCCAAATATGAACGTTGTGCTCTACCAGATATTTGATATTGGTATAACCCTTAAGAAACCAAAATAGTTCATAAAGCACTCCCTGCCAATAAACTTTTTTGGTAGTTAAAAGCGGGAAGCCTTGCTGTAAGTCAAAACGCATCTGCAGGCCAAACAAAGAATAAGAAGCGTCGAGAGTACCTCTGTCAACCTTGCGAAAACCCTTAGCCAAAACTTCCTCAAGCAAATTCAGATATTGATATTCAGGATGTTTTTTTTGTTTCATTAAAAATTAAACTTGCTTTTCCCGACCTTTAGTGGTTACCCTACCGCCCTGCCATTGGCCCCGGTACAAAGCCCCCCCGCCATCAACCCAACTAAATTGAGCGTGCACCACTCTAGCGCCTAATTCTATCCGAACCGGCAATGGCCCGGCATTAAACAAACCAAAGGTAAGCAAGCCACAGTATCCCGGTGCAACATTGCCAGTGCGCATCATTAAGCCGCTTCTAAAAGTGGTAGTTCGAGGCTTAAAGTTTATAGTAATGTCTTTGGGAGTGTTCACTTTTTCAATAGTAGAAATCAAGTAGTACTTTCCCGGCTCAAAGGTAAAAGCCTGTGGTTTTTTGGCACTGTAGCTAACTAGAGTTTTAATCTCTGGAGTTTCCCTGTGAGTTTCGCCCAAGTGAGCTGTGCCACCAGCAATTTCGTGTACTGCCCCTAGGCGCAAGTCAAAGCCAGCGCCCTCAGGATTAGTTAGTTCGCGCTTGCACAAACCCTCAACTAATTTTTCCTTTTTAACCAATTCTAATAATTTTTTTGGTCCAAGAATCATCAACAGAAATTATAAAGAAAATGAACGGAAATGCAACTAAAGTATTAGCTTATTCCTGACAAACAGGTGCATAATTCGGCACACCGCTATAGAAACCTTCTCCACAGCTTAAACCCTGTAATTTTTCAGAATAATTAAAACCCGGTACCCAAACACAAAATGAACCCTCTCCAAGCTTTTGTGCCTTATTATAAGACTCTAAAACATGTGAAGTTGCCCCAGGCCAGGTTCCCGGTTGGTCAATATATGCTTGGTCAATTGCTCCAATTAGGCCGTAGTTTCCACGTGCCTCTACCTCCACAGAAGTCCAATGAGTGAGACAATTCTTTTGTCTTAATTCGGTTAGTTCATCAACTTCTAGCATCTCTTGTATTTCCGGATCTAGTTTTTCGAGATTTTCCTGATTGGTTCCTCCCTTGTCTACACAACCAACAAGTGAAAATCCTAGCGAGCCAATTGCAAGCAGTGATAAAAAATTTTTGTTTAAACCAGCTAATTTCTCTTTCATGGCTACCATTTTATCACAAACTATAGGATAGTCAAGCTAACAACTTCTCTGCGGCAAGGTCGGCCAGCTTTTCTCTTATTACTCTGCCAATTTCCCGCGCCCCATTTTCCATCTTGTAAACCGACTCAACCCATTCCCTTAACTGAGACGGCGAAACTGATAGTTTAATCTTTTTCTGCTCGAGGTACTCTTCTATCACCATATGAGCCACCTTATAGCCAATCTCATAGGCAGTTTTTATCTCAAGCGGGGCAAACACCAAGGTTTTATCAAAACGATTTAGAAATTCAGGTGAAAAAATCCCGTTGTCGATAACATAGTCGCGCACCAGCGTTTCCAGAGCCGCCTGGCTTTTGCCCTGCTTCACCCAAGACAAAACCTCTTTTGAAGCCGCGTTGGAAGTAGCTATCAAAATCAAATTTTTCCCGTCTACCCGCTCCCCAAAACCATCAACCAGATATCCTTCGTCCAGCAAAGTTAAAAAGACATTAAGAATGTCTTTGTGGGCTTTTTCTATCTCATCAATTAGTAAAACACTGTAGGGATGCTCACGAATAGCGTCAGCCAACTGCCCCGAAGTTTGCCGGCGATATGAACCAATTAGATCATCTAGGTTTTCCTTGTTTTGGTAAAAACTCATATCAAACCTTAGTAAATTCTCAGGGCGCTGAAAAAACACTTGGGCAAGCTGTTTGGCAGTTTCGGTTTTGCCAACACCTGTTGGCCCTAAAAACAATAAACTTACTAAGGGTTTCTTGCGCCGCTCCTCAAGATAACTGCGCCTTATTGCTTTGCCGATTTCGGAAAGAACTTGGTTTTGGCCATAAATTTCTTTAGCCAAAATTCCCTCCAAGTTTAGTAATTTATGTTTTAAGTGACTACCCAGTTTCCCTACCGGCAATTTGGTTTTCTGCTGAAGCACTGCGTCTACCAACTCAGGCTTAATTAACGGCTCATTTCGAGTACAAACGTCGTCAAGCAAGCCGATAGCTTTTTCCGGAAAGGGAATGTGAGTAATATAATACTGACAACGCTCTATCACTCTCAACACCGCCTCATAAGTAATTATGGTTCGGTAGTGCCTCTCAAAAATTATTGCCTTCTCCAGGAGTATTAAAAGCGCTTTTTGTTTACTGGGTTCCTCAACCACAATTTTGTCGAATAAACTTGGTAGTTTTTCGTGGTGAAATATTAACTGCTCATAATAAAAAGGGGTAGTTATCCCTAGCAACCTAATGAGAGGGCGCCGAGCAAACTTTTCCCAAACACTACTAAAGTCGCCTACCAAGTTCCCCGAAACATACTTGTGAAAATCATTGACAACAATAATAATATTTTTGGCCAGTGAAGCTTCAGTAAGCAGTTCCTCTAGTAGCGCCACCTTTTCTTCATAAGTGGGCTTTTCCGCTAAAATGCGTTCCATATTAAGTTGAACAATACGCTGATTTTGAAGTAAAGGCATAGTTTTGCCACGCGCCAAGCGCTGAGCCAATCCGTCGAGAATAGTATGCTTTCCCACTCCCTCGGCTCCTACCAATAGAATATTAGCGTTCTCCGACTTTAACAGTGCTCGCTCTATAGCCCTCACCTCGTCTTCTCTATCCAAAAGCATGCTTTTGTAGGTTAGCGGCGAAGTTAGGTCATGGCTAAAGTCGTCTAGTGTTGGAGTAAAGCCATAGTGCCAATCACGCCCAAGAGGAGCTATATTAGTTAGGTTGTTAAGGGAAAAAATATCTGCCTTCTGCAGTTTCTGAGCCCACACTCTTTCAAACCAGGCCGCCACTGCCTCAGCGTTTTCCGGTTCCAAAAGGTGTTTTGTAATAAATGCTTGCCTGGCTTTATTTTTTCTCGCCGCAGGCGGCCAAATTTGGCCAAAAAGATATGATAGTGGCGTTGTTAATATAGTTAGAAACAGCCATACTGGAGTAAATAATAGTAAAAATAAGGCAAAA
>CAZEVA010000055.1:0-9698 GCA_964515585.1 uncultured Gammaproteobacteria bacterium
TAAAAATCGCCAGCCTTTTTCTGGCTCTAAATAGTAAACCAGCTTGTTTTTGGCAATTGAGTAGTTAGCCGCCACCTCAAAAACCACATCGCTGTTAAACTGCCCTATGAGGCGACCTTCTTGACCGCTAGCAGTAATTCCTTTGGCAACAAATTTTGAGCTTACCGGTGACTCTACTACCAGCAATCGCTTCCCCACTCGAAGCACCCTACCAAGATAAACATCGTCCAAAACAACCGGCTGGCCAACTAAGTCTTGGTTGTTTGCATAATTAAATTCAACAATAAACTCAGCCTCACTCTGCCAAATTACTTGAGCTGGGAGTAATTTAGCTTTCTCCGGAATCGCGCCGAGCTGTTTTCTTAATACTTGGTTTTCTTCTTCAAGTTCGCGATTTTTCTCGGTTAGGCCAAGTACTTTTAGAGAATTAGGCTGGTCTAGGGGCGGGTTAAACAGATTATAAAAACCAACCACGAACCCTTCTTCAACTCTGCCCCTAAGGGCTGCCATTTGCTTCAGCGAACCAAAAATAATCAGTATTAAACTAACACTAAGAAGAATTAAAAACCTGCCTTTCATGTTGACCGTAGGAGAATCGAACTCCTGTTTCCGCAATGCGAATGCGGCGCACTGCCACTATGCTAACGGCCCGCTCGAGATATTTAGATTATACTTTTCCTCGCTTGGGTTTGCAAAGCTTAAAGAAGAATTACTCCTAAGATGCCCATACTAATAAGGCCAAGAGCCAAAATTGAACCGATTTTCCAACCAGTAGCCAAGCCAGAAGTAGGAATAGCTGAGGGAGGAATTTTGGTTGGCACCGGGCAGATACAATCGGTTTCCTCAGGGCATTGAGCATTAAGACACATGCTGTTAATGCAAGAGAGGCCGCTATCACAGTCGGTATCAGCAGAGCAACTTAGAGAACACGACTGAGGCGGAGTTTCTGGAGCTGTAGTTGGCGTTGTGCCAGGTGGAGTTGTTGGGCCAGGTGTGGCAGTTGGAGTAATAGATACAATAGAACAAAGTGTACTAGAACCTGCCGAATCAGCAATTAATTTAAGACGAACAATAGCAAAAGTACCTGAACCGCTTTTAGCCTCAGTACTAGTCCCGGTAAGTATAATTTCCCCTGTAGATTCTTCCGTGTAAGTTGTTGAGTCAAAAAAATTGCCATTGGTAACCGAAACCAACTGTAGATATTCTGTTTCGTAAGTGAATCCTGAAGAAATAGTATCAATAGAATCATTTAAAGTGTCAATGGTAACAACAAAATTGTACTCTTCGCCCCTGACTAACTGCTCTGTGATATCTTCAATCATAACTCTTGGTGTTGCCAGTACCTTAGGAACTAGAAATAACGAAATCAAAAAAACAGATAATAAGCCAAACACCTTGTTTCGCATAGGTTAATTATGACAGCTTTTAAAATATTTGCAACCAAACTTCTCGTTCCAATTCGGGGATGGAATTTATTCGGGGATGGAATTTAGGGGAAAAGCAGTTTATTTGCTTTTTTCAGCTTCGACAATTACAATAATGAAGTGAAAAACCTGGTTATCCTCGCCGACTACAGCAACGATTCATTAACTACCCAAGAACTGCGCAGTGCTTTTATTGGCCACCTTAGTCAACCTCTTAGCGCCCAGCTCAGTTTTGTTAACTCTACCCCCTCAACCATTCACACTGCATTTTTACTAAAGCAAATTTTACTAACTGAAAGCCGTTTGGGTGACCCTAATAATTTGGTAATTTTTGTGAACACTGATCCACGGTTGCAAACAACTACCGGCGTTAGGCTTTCCAAAGGGGCTCAATTTATTGTTGCCAAACTAAAAAACGGTGCTTGGGTATGTGGACCAAACGCCGGCAGTAGTTTTTCTTTGATTAGAGAGGAAATTGCTTATCTTTATCTCTATCCCAATTTGGACAAGGGTAATCAGTTCCGCTCACGTGAATTTTATATGCGCGTTTCTGCCCTTTTGGTTGAAGAGAAGCAAGACGAAATGGATTTAGAAGAGATTCGCAACAACGATATTCCGGTTCTCAGCCAGTTTTATGTTGGCCATATTGATAACTATGGCAACATCAAAACCACTATTCCCCACTCCTATATGAAGGGCAAACATGAATATAACGAAAAAGTGAAAGTGACTTTAAACAACCATAACAAAGAAGTAATTTATGCTGACAATATGTTTGGCGCCGGCTTGGATAAATTGGTTCTTGCTCCAGGCTCAAGCGGTATGCCAGACGACCCCTATCTAGAGCTAGTTGTTTGGCAACATTATCCAGATTCTTCAGCTAGAGGCCTTTTTCCACAGGCCAAGCCTGGGGATAAGGTTGAAGTTGAGTAATTCAAATATTAAAAACTATTTATTTAATATTTTCTGTTCCATGATAACTAGGTTTTTCAAATAATTGAGCCCCATAGCGCTGAAAACCAGAAGTAAAGTGCCGCTGGGCATCAATAAGCCGTTTCTGTCTTAGGCTCTGAGAAATTTCCCTACAAATTTCGTTTGCTTCTTTAACAGCCTCATACCAGCCTTTATCTTTTGTAGTAATTTGCCAGCCTCTAGAAATTGGCTCCTCCAGCATTATATGACCAAATCCTCTAGAGATTGGTTCACTCTGTTCTGTTACCCATTCTCCATTTTTTCGGACTTGCTCCGTTTTCGGAGTTGGAATAGTTTCGGCAAGCCAATTTCTTAAATGTAGTGCTTGGTGCATAACATTTTTATTACACAACGCTCCAGCTCCATAGGCCAAAACATAGGGTAAGCGATTCCTACCTTGGATATTTTTTCGGTAACTAAAAAATTTATCCAGCTGAGAAGCTCCAACCTCACTATAGCCAACATCACCTCCAGAAATATACTCTCCTTTTCTCTGTTTGGTAAAATTTACAGCTTCTAAGGCATATTCCCCAGAGATTCCCCGAGTGATTTTTAAGCCCTCAAGCATTGCATTCACTATTAGGTTTTGACTAAGAGGAATTTTTTCTTTGTCAACTAACTTAACTATTTCTTCATAAAAGGGCGTCATTTTTACAACCATTTGTATTGCTTCATTTCTTACACTTTCTTTAGTTTTTTCAAGCCAGGATTTATCTTCAGGAAAAGAATCAATATCATGTTGTGTGGCAGTTTCAGATTCAATTCTTTCTTTCCTCTCAGCTACTGTTTTTTTTATTCTGAAATACGAGTCAACACTATCAATTTCTCTAGATAATTCAGGCTTTTGTAATTCATCAATTAGCTTATTAATAATTGGCATTGGTAATAAATAATCAGCATTCTCAATTGGGTACCCAGCCTCTTGATAAAACTTAACCGAGTCCTGTTTCTGCAGAGCTTCTCTCATACCCTCACTAGTGCGCATTGGTCCGCCCAGCTCATTTGCGCGCACAAGCTCTTCGGCATGTTTTGCTTTCTTTTCGTTTTGACTAATAGCTTCATTGGTTTCTTGAAGATCTTGTTGGTTTTGTTTGTCTGCCTCTGTAACTTGCTCTAATTTTGATCTAATTTCAGCCATTTTTTGTTCATCTTCTGCTCTTTGAACTTCTCTCTCTTTTTTGCCAAAAAGTTTTCCTAAACCAAAGAATTGGTTTTCTTTAGTTTGCCGTTGTATTTCGCTGAGGTTAGTATGCTTTTTTTCTTGGCGATAATTTGCTTCTTGCTCATTCTTCTGATTAGTAATTTCTTGATTTTTTTCTTCCATTTTCAATACCGCATCCCTATTATCCAGAATGCTATTTTTTGCTTCATTAATTTTTCTATCCTCGCGCTCAACAACTGCCCTTACTCTTTGTTCAGGAACAACCGGCTTGTTATCAGATGATTTTTCTATAATTTGGCTTGGAAACCGAACTGTGTTTTCACTCATTTTTTTAAAAAATTTATAAATAACTATCATAATCCTATAGTGACCTTATTTTGTTGTCAAGTTAATTTAGAAGGGTGTAGTTTTTTGGCAGAAAAAAATAGTACTACTAAGCTGAGATAAATTATTTGCTCGAATTTCATTACGACACTTCATTGTATGCTGCCAAAAGATCTAGAAGCATTTCGTTGACATTTTGATATCTATCTTTAGGCTCCGGTTTTATCCCTTTTTCGATAATACGCTTGATACCGTCAGGGGTATTTTGTGGTATAGATAACTTGTTTTCAAGATGTTTCTTTTTCAAATCTTCTGAAATACTGTTCTTAGAAATATTTTTGGTGGGCTCATATGGGTAACTACCAATAGCTAATCGATATAGAAGTACTGCTAATTCATAGGTATCTGAATACTCACCAATAACGGGGTTTTCGTCAAAAAGTTCTGGTGGAATAATTTTTTTATATCCTCCAACAAATCCCCTCGTATATATTCCATTATTTTTAATGCTAGCAGCATCAAAATCAATTATTTTAATACCTTCTTTACTTAATAAAATGTTTGTTGGAGAGAGATCAAGATGAAGTATGTTATGTTTATGTAGCTCGCGTACCCCCTCTGCAATATTAATTAACGTGAACAATGATTCTTTTGGTTTTAATTGATAGCTTTTAATATAGTCATTTAAATCTTGAGATGCGATTGGATAAACCTTAACTATTTCAGAGTCAGTTTCAATTTTTTTGTAATTAACGCCTAACAACGGACTGTTACTGTGTTTTTTAATATAATCTTCCACATCGATTACTCCTTCTGGATAATTATTTACTTCTGCTAAGAACTCTAGTTTCTCTCTTTTAACTTTTTTAAAAGAGAAAATTTTTTGATCATTTTCTCTATATCCTGCTACAACTTCTCCATGCTCTCCTTTGCCTAAAACCTTGCTAGGACAAATAACAAAATCGCCAGAATTTTTATGGTTGTCGTCTTCTGTTAAATCCTCTATAGAATATTTTGGATTTGAAATTTCTGGAAGAAAGTGCTGCTTTCTATGAAAATTGTCTAGCTCTGATTGTACCTCTTCATCAAGCTTTTTCCTTTCTTTAAAACTATTTATTAGTTTATCATCAACTTTTTTATTATGCTCATCTGCTAAATTTTTTAACTCTTCTTTTATCTTTTTAATTTCGTCATCAGACCCTTGACGCGCTTTCAGTGTTTTTAATTTCAATGCAGTATTTTGATAATTTCTGAAGTTTTCTACTACTTCATCCATATTTAAAATTACTACATTGTTGTTCTCGTCTAAGGAATATTTGATGCCTAGATACCGCAAAGCTTTTTTATAATATGCAGCATTCTTTCCAAGTTTCTCGCCTTGCTCATACACATCTAGAGTTCTATCAATTATACATTGCAGATCATTTTTTAATTTTAATAAATCGTCTGGGCTATCATAATCTATATCATTATCCGCTCCTAGCTCAAAATTACGAACTTCGTTATCGAATGCACTAAACCCCCTGTCCCACTGTTCTACAGGCGACAAACCAGATTCTAAAGCTTTAATGGCTCGTCGAGCCGATGTATATAATCTTGAAACCCTAGCTCCAGCATACATTATGCTATCGGTTTCTTTTCTTGCTTCAAGAATTGCTTGACCAATGGCAATGTCCTCACCCCCTTCTAATTCTGGTAGATAACCACCTATTGCCGCATACATACTTGCTTTTACTGCGAAATTTGCCCCACTAGAAGGCATTCTTCCCGATTGGTATCTACCAATAGCGGCAAGATATTGAAACAATCTTGTCCCCATATGCACCAACGGATATTTCACATAAGCTTCAGGATCCCAGTCTAACTGTCCCAAAAAACCATCAACCTGAGGATTGTCTCTGAATTTATCGATGAAGTTTGAAATATAGGTAGGAGCTATGCCTTTTACGTCAGCATCATTACTTACAATAATTATATCATTGCTTCTGTCATTTTTAAAGTGTCGATAAAGAGCAATGTCTGTTCCATATTTCCTGATATTGCCGATTTTTGCTCTATCAGAATCAAACTCTTTTGTTATTACTGTAACTGGAATATTAGGATAATCCTTTTTAAATCTTTCAATTTCTTTCAGAGTGTCACTAGCATCTAGCTTTTTGCCATTTAAATCCATTTTAGGATTATTAACAAACAGCTGTATCTCAAATTTATCTTGAGGAGCTTTTTCTTGATATGTGTAGTTTTTCAAAGTATTATATATATTTTTACTTTCTTGATGACCTGCAACAGGTATACAAATAACAAGTTCTTCAGAACCTGATGGTAAGGGCACTGACTTAGCAATTTCTTCAATTTCTTTTATATAATTTGAATCTTGTTTTTCAAAATAATTCAATATTTCTTCTTTAGGGTCAAGTATTGCATGACTATTTTTTTTAAGCCTCGGAGATCGTCTTTCTTCAAATAGTAATTTTCTTGATTCCGGAACATTTGAATTATACATACCGTAGTAAATTGGCAATTCATTAGTCATTAATCCTTCCAATGGCCAACGGCCAGTCCAAGGAAAAGCAATCGGAGGAATCTCAACACCGCTTTCTGGGAACGTTATTTTGTTTAGGACTTCGTCAGTTATTTTGGCAGCACCAAATGTGGGAGAGGTCATATCAATGCTAGAGATTTTTTCAATAGTTCCTAAAATTTTCGGAGGCTGAAAGAATCCTTCCGCCCCTCCCTCTAAGTTCAGCTCACCCGAACCATGAATAGCGTGATTGGCAATAAACGAACCATCATACGCGCTATGACCATATGATTTTGATTTAGGATCCAAAAATCCAAATAAAATTCTACCTTGATGAGCAACTTCATTATCAGGATTAGCAATATTAAAAATCTCTCTGCCTGCATAGGTTAATTCGCTTCCACTGCTAAAATCAGAAATTTGTTTTTCATTTATCACTGCTTGAGCAAATTCCGCCATGGACACTTGACCACCTTCTGGAAGATTAATTTGTGTAATATTATCTGTAGGGTCAAGATTAATCACCATTTTATGCAAAGATTCGTCCCATTTACCAGGAACAAAAACTGCTACATCTTCTCCACCCGCTCCAAAATGAGGAACTTGAAACAGCGCTCCCATACGTCCTTCGTCTATTGAATTACGCAAGCTTTCTACAGCACCAGTGTTGGGATTAAACACACTAGATTCTGGAATTTCAAACCTTACTCCAGTGGGGTGAGCTGTATCTCCTGTACTAAAAGCAAAGTCTTTCACTGGAGAAGCTATTTCACTATTTGCATGTACCACTCTATAGTCTCCAGCAGCCTCCCAAATTTTTTTACCACCAAATTCATTTTCAATATGTTTTCCAAAATCAAGAAATTTATCTCCCTTAAGAACACTTGAGGCAGAGTCATGATCAATAATCGTCCCGTTTTCAGAAAAAACTGCTCCGGCAAGTAATTTTCTGCCTTCATCACTATCTGATACAAGATCCCACGCTTCTGGGTTAGTGGCGCTATGTACCCAATGTGTCCCATCGGGAATCATGGTTTCGTGCCCAGTGGCAAAATCAGAGTGAGTTGCTGAACTAACAATGGTTTCTGTAGTTTTTTCTGTTAATTTTCCAAAACTTTCCTCCCCCAAATTCTCAAATAAACTACACCTTGAGTCATAACTATCAAGGGTTCCATTAACGTTAAATATGGCATCATTTACCAGAATTTTATCATGGTCGGAGCCAAGTACTAGGTCCCATTTATCTCCATCTTTTACCCACTCTGTTCCTTGAGGAATTATGGTTTCGTGCCCAGTGCTAAGATCAGTATGTAGAGGAGTATTTTCTGAAAGTAATATCTCCCCTCCAGACGTATCTATATGAGCTCCTGACATTTCCAAAGCATGATGAATGTCTGTCGGCAACTCTCCATTTGCCGTAATTGATCCGTCTGCATTAATATGCATCGGAATATCTGTATGTATCGGGGCTCCATCAATATTATGAAGGACGACTTCATGAGTATTTTCGTTTATTTGCATTCCAATATTTTCATTTAAATCCACAAAGCCCCCATCTTCATATGCTCCTGTAAGTATTCCTACTGTTGGTGCGTGAATATTTGGTTCGCCGGAAATCAATCCTTTTATTCTGTCACGGATAATTTCTAGGTTTGTAGCTTCAATATCATGCCCCAATGCTCTACCACCAACTGCCAAAAGCTCTTGTGTTGCCATAGAACCAGCAAAACCAACGGCTCCACCAATCGCCCCTGCCTTCAATGATTCTTTAACCCTGTAAATTTTAGTTGCCTTATCTTGTTGTTCTTTATTTGCAAGTAATTTTCTTCTCCATTCTTGCTTTGCGTCATCCTCTAGGGCTGTTATCTCAGTGTCACTGATATTTACACTTTTTAACTTACTCTTCATTGCAGCAACTTCTAGGATTAAGCGAGAACGCCCAACATCTATTCCGCTTCGCACGCTTAGTGCTGTTCCAGCTTCCTGCGAAATTACTTCTCTACTGTCCTGCATAGTTACTAGATCAATTTTTTCTTCAACAGACAAATCAAGACGAGTAGTAATTTCAGCAATACGATTTATCATTTTCCGACGGTTTTCCTCTACAGTAAGATCTGCATCCATTAGTTCCCGAGTGCTTAATCTATTTTCACCGCTTATTAATTCTTGACCACCGCCTTCTGTTAGGTCTTTAAAACTAGCTAGGTTATAATCAAGTTTTTCAATTTTTTTGCGCCTTTTGGCGTTATCATCAAACTCGTACCCATATGCCATCTCGCGTCGATGAGCGGCAATATCGTGCTTAAGGTTATGGTAGCGTTTTAAACCCGCTAGAGTACCTCCAAGAAGAGACCCTACCCCTGGAGCAACTAAATTTAATTTACCCACTACTTTTCCTCGGCCAATAGTGTTGATTACAGAATAAGCTATACTAGTTGCTGCCCCTACAGTTGCTGGACTAAAAATTAATGCCTTTGTGGGCCTGTCTTGTGTCCAAGCAATGAATTTATCAACTGCATTAAATTTTGCCTCAGTTTGTGCTCCCCAAACCGAATTAGCTAAATTAATATTTAGTTTCTTATCGATAATATCATAGGCAGTGTTTTGATCTTTTAGCAATTCTTTTGCTCCGTCTCCCATTTTCATAAGGTCAGTGGAAAAAAAATCAGCCATCACATTATATTTAGTGGCATCTTTTCCAAAAATTGCTATTACATCGTGGTCGTTCTGATTCTCTTTCACGAATTTAGATAATATTTCTCTTACCTGCCCCTCATTGGTAATTTCTCCTTTAGCAATTGGGCGCAGAATTCCCTCAATAATTGTTTTTTTGAGTTTTCCTTCGGCTTGTTTTACTTCCTGCCCAGATACCGCACCAACTTTTTTTAGTTGTTCAATAATTCCACTGGAAACAACTTCTTGCTCCTTTCTTGCTTGGGGTAAATTAGCTGTTTTTAGACTATTATTAACACAGTCAAAATCTAAGAAAGAGGTATTGTTTTCACGCATTGCCAACATAGCTCTCTCAATATATTTTTGTCGGTAATACTCTTCTCCCAAGCGCATTTTCCATCGACGAAACGTGTTTTTCAGACTGAAACGGCCATTCCCACGCATTTCCGCACGTAGTTGTTCTTCTGCTATTAATCTAGCTTGTTCCCGTAAGCCAGCAGTTCCATTAACAATATAATAATCATAAACAACATCGTCTAATGATACTGGAGGGTCAACATTGTCAGGGTCAACATTGTCAGGGTCAACATTGTCAGGGTCAACATTGTCAGGGTCAACATTG
>CAZEVA010000056.1:0-15433 GCA_964515585.1 uncultured Gammaproteobacteria bacterium
AATTAATTAAAGTTAAGGTTTTAGGTAGTGGTAAGGGCGGCTTGTTTATTGAGGTGATGGGAATAAGGGGAGTTATTCCCAAAATTCAACTAACTCAAGAGTTTCTCCAGCACCCAAACAAACTCTATAGACAAAAAGTTGAGGTTAAAATCTTAGAGGTTGACAGAAACAAAAACCGTTTAGTTGTTTCTCAAAAAGCGGCGGCTCTGGGAATTACCCAGGAAAAGTTGGACAAGATTTTTAATAAGATAAAAGAAGGAGAAACATATCCGGCTAGAATTATTGGTTTTTCTGATTTTGGAATATTCTGTGAGGTTGAGGGAATTGAGGGCCTTATTCATATTTCTGAAATCTCTTGGAAAAAGGTTTCTGACCCAAGAAAATATGCTAAGGAGAACGAGAAAATTAAAGTTATGGTGTTACAGAAAAATGAGCGCGACTACAAACTAACTCTATCTTTGAAAAGGTTGCAAAAAGATCCGTGGTATGAAATTGAGAAAAAATATCCAAAAGATAAGGAAATAATGGGGGAAGTGATTCGCAAAGAACCTTATGGTTATTTTGTTCGTTTGGAGCCGGGGGTTGAAGGCCTTATTCATAATTCCAAGATAACTTCCGAAACCGAAATAAAGGTAGGAAAAAAAATTCAAACTTATGTAGAGAGGATTGATAAAAAACATCGTAAAATGAGCTTGATTCCGGTTAATGTTGGTAAGCCATTGCTTTATCGCTAGAGTTAGTTTCCCCCAAAACGTCTTTTTCGGTTGCCGTATTCCTTAACAGCCTTTTCTAATTTCTGAGAAGTAAAGTCGGGGAAATGGTTTTTTTCAAAATATAATTCGCTATAGCTACTCTGCCAAAGTAGAAAACCACTAAGACGCTTTTCCCCAGAGGTTCTGATTATTAAGTCTGGATAAGGGTGAGGTTGGTTAGCAGTATCAAGAAAGTCCGGAAAGGTCTGTTTTTGAGCTGATAGATTTGTTTTAAGATACTGGCAGTATTTTTTGGTGGCACGAATAATTTCGTCCTGCCCGCCATAGTCAATTGCCAGGTTGAGGACGTATTGTTTGTTATCTTTTGTTTGACTTTCGGCTTTAGTAATTTTTTTTATCAGTTTTTCAGGAAGCCTGTCTTTTCGGCCCAAGTGGATTATTTTAACCCCGTCTTTTTTGGCCTCTTTGAGATATTTGTCGGTCATTTTAATAAACAGTTCAAACAAATACTGCCTTTCTCTGCCGCTTCTATTCCAGTTTTCGGTTGAGAAGCCCCACAAAGTGAGGGTGTGAATTCCTAATTTTCTGGCGGCTCTGGCAATTTTTATAGCAGTGTCGAAGCCTCGGCGATGGCCTTCAAAAGAGGGGAGGTTGTGGTTCTTTGCCCAGCGGCGATTACCGTCAGGAATAATGGCTAAGTGTTTTGGTAGTTTATTTGGCATTTCTTTGTTTAACGAGATTCTATTTTATCAAATTGACAATTCGCCAAGGTTTTAATACATTAAGGTTAATGTTTTTAACCACTGTTCTTGCTCAAGGGATTTCCATTAAAAACTACTTTGCCCCCAGCGCTAAGTTTGGTAGTTTGGCCGACTTAGTAAACCTGTTGTCGCGAGTAGTGGCTATTGGCGGCGGCTTATTATTGGTTGCCTCTTTTGTTTATACGGCCTATCTTTATTTGAGTGACTCTGGCGACGGTAAAAAAATTGAAACTGCCAAAACAGTTATTACTTATGCTATTATTGGAATGGTTGTAGTTGCCGCCAGTTATTGGATAACCCAAATTATTGCTGGCTTACTAAACCAAAAATTTTAAAATGAACACCGATTGGATTGGTCAAGATAAAATTACTCCACCACTGGGAGGTTCTTATGATGATGCGGGTGGAGGTTTGGAGACTTTTATTAATAATGGTTTCCGATTTGCTTTGGTTGCTTTTGGCCTCTATGCTTTGCTGAATTTTGTTTTGGCGGCTTTTAGTTATATGAGCGCTCAAGGCGAAACTAAAAATATAGAAAAAGCCAAGAAATTAATTACTAATAGCGTAATTGCCTTGTTTATGCTGGCGGTTACCTTTATTGTAGCCGGGCTTATTGGGGCACTTTTCTTTGGGAGTTGGGATAAATTACTAAACCTTACTGGGGCAATTGACGAAATTATCAATCCTACTCCATAAACTATGAACACTCAATTTTTAGCTAAACTAGGAGACAATACTGGTTTTGAAAATAGTAAAGGCGCTTTAGGAAAGCTAATTGGCAATGTTTTTTCGATGGCAGTTACTGTTGGCGGCCTGTTTGTTTTTTTTCAAATGGTAATGGGGGCTCTAAACTGGATTAACTCACAAGGAGACAAAGAGAAAATCACCAAAGCCCAAAAACAGATTACCAACGCTCTAATTGGTCTGGTTCTTTTGGTTATGGTTTGGGTGCTTTTCTTCACTATTACCGGAGACATTCTTGGTATTTTTGAAAGACGAGAAGATGGAGGTGGTTGGGCTATTGTGATTCCTTCTTTATTTGGCGATTGACAAAACGTTCTCAAGGGTTATCTGATTTATCTCAAGCAAGGCCTCACGACTATTAAAAGCGTTGTGAGGAGTAATAATCACGTTGGGCATATCTTGTAATACGTGGTTTAAAAGCAGGGTTTTGGCACTTGAGAGCTCAATATACTCGTCGGTTAGAATTTCCCTTTCGTCCTTAATAGCCTGTTCTTCTTCTAAAACGTCCAGTGCGGCTCCAGCCAAGGTTCCTTCTTGCAGAGCTTTGGTTATGGCCCGAGTTTCAATTAGGCCGCCTCTGGCTGTATTTATCAACAAAGCCCCTTTTTTAATCTGGTTAATGTTTTCGTTGTTGAGTATGTGTTTGGTGTTTGGCGTTAAAGGGGTGTGCAAAGTGATAATGTGCGACTTGGCTAAAAGAGTTTCTAGGTCAACAAACCTAACCTTGTCTATGGTTTTGGGAGTGCGGGTATGAACTAAAACCTTCATTTTAAAAGCTAGCGCTAGCTCACAAACGCGCCGGCCA
This sequence comes from uncultured Gammaproteobacteria bacterium, assembly GCA_964515585.1. Taxonomy (GTDB): domain Bacteria; phylum Patescibacteriota; class Microgenomatia; order UBA1406; family UBA1406; genus UBA1406. Next base: position 3,024 of record CAZEVA010000056.1, read on the forward strand.
ATATTGCCCAAACCAATAATGCCAATGGTTTTTCCGGCCAAATCAAATCCTTTTAGCCCTTTGTTGGCAAAGTTGCCTTGTTTGGTTTGAATAGCCGACTGAGGGATTTTTCGGCTGAGGCTGAGAATTAAAGCAAAAGTGTGTTCGGCTACGGTGTTTACTCCATAAGTGGGAACACTAGCAACAACAATTTTTTGCTGTTTACAAAAATCTGTGTCAAGGTGGTCGGTACCGGTGGAGCGGGTGGCAATTCCCTTTAAATGCGGGAGTTTGCTAAGTAAATTACTATCTAAGCGGGAGCCGATAAAAACAGAAATAATTTGGGCTTTTTCGGCCAAGGCGCAGTTTTCTAATTTTAGTGGCTCTTTGTAAAAAGAAAGACTATGGTGCGCAAGATGTTTCTCAAAAAAACTTTTGTCGTTGCCGGCAACTTCAAAAAAAGCTATCTCCATTATTTTAATATCATACCAAAAAAAGATTACAATTATTGTATGCACAAAAGTGACGAAACTCTTTTCTGCCTGGGTTTTTCCTATTTTACTAAACTAAATCCTACTACATTTTTTCAACTAATTAGCCATTTTCAAAAACCGAGCTTGGCTTATTGGGCCAAGGAGGAAAGGTTAGCAAAACTAATTGGTTTGGAGCTAGCCAGAAAATTTAATAGTTTTCGGCGGAGCTTTTGCTTTAGCTCAACAGGCAAATATTTAGAGCAAGCAAAAATCGGTTATGTTAGTTTTTTTGAAGACAACTATCCAACCCTGCTTAAACAAATTCCCGATCCGCCTATTGGCTTATTTTACCGGGGTAACTACGAAGGCATTAATTGGCAAAAAGGGCGATATTTGGCTATTGTGGGAACCAGAACCCCCACTATTTATGGGTGTCGCATTACCAAAGAATGGGCAAAACAGCTCGCCAAGGCCGGAATAGTATTGGTTTCAGGGCTGGCGCTAGGAATAGATACCCTTGTTCATCAGCAAGCAGTTGTGGCTAAGTTGCCAACAGTTGCGGTTTTGGGCTGTGGTCTGAACAAGATTTATCCGCCGCAAAACCGAAGTCTTTATTGGCAAATTGTTGACTCTGGGGGTTTGGTTGTTTCAGAGTTTCCGCCGGAGGCGACAGTGCCCAAAAAATTATTTACTGGCCGCAACCGGATAATTAGCGGGCTTTGTCAGACAACTTTACTAATTGAGGGCACCAGCAAATCGGGAACTTTGATTACCGCTCGCTACGCTCTGGAGCAAGGGCGTGAGGTGCTGGCTTTGCCAGGTTGTGTTGACAATAAATATGCGGCTGCGCCTCTTTTAATGCTTAAGCTAGGAGCTGTTCCTGCCAACTCGGCTGAAGAGGTACTAAACTCGGTATAATAAGGAAATGAAAAAAAGAATCTTAGCAATTACTGGCACTACGGCAACCGGCAAAACCACTCTGGCAATTAAGAAAGCCAAAGAGCTTAATGGCGAGATAATCTCTGTTGATTCGCGCCAGCTTTATCGGTATCTGGATATTGTTACCGGTAAAGATATTACTAACAACAATTTTGAACTAGTTACAGTTTTGGCAAATGGTTTTCGTTTGGGTTTTTACAAAATTGAAAAAATCCCGGTTTGGCTTTATGATGTTGTCGATCCCAAGAAGCCTTTTTCTAGCTACGACTGGGCACTTTGTGCCAAAGAAGCAATTAAACTTATAGAAAAGAAAAACAAACTGCCAATTTTGGTGGGAGGTTCTTATTTTTATCTTCAAAGCTTGCTTTATGGATTAAAAAGCGCAGGAGTTGGTCCAAATTGGCCGCTCAGGCAAAAACTGGCCAAGTTAGAGATTGGCCTCCTGCAACAGAAACTCAAACAAATTAGTGCAGACAGTTTTAGCAAGCTAAACCAATCTGATAAACAAAACAAGCGCCGCCTAATTCGCCACCTTGAAAAATTAACAGAAGATAGAAGCCCCCGCTTTCAGCCTTGTTTAGGAATTAGTTCAGACTATCAAGTTGAAATTATTGGTTTGAAGTTTAACAGTCGCCAAGACCTGGCTGTTCAAATTGAAAAACGAGTTGAGAAGCGCTTGGCTAAAGGGGCTCTTGAGGAGATTGAATTACTGCTACAAATGGGATACAAAAGAGATGATCCCGGGATGCAAACCATTGGCTACCAACAGCTTCTAGCGTATATTAACGACGAAGCCAGCCTAAAAGAGGCTAAAGAGCAATGGATAAAAAAAGAGGTTCAGTATGCTAAAAGACAACTAACCTTTATGAAAAAAAACCAGGAAATTAGCTGGCAAGTATGCTATTATAACTAATAACCTATGAGCCCAATTATTTCTACCGACAAAGAGGTCAAGTTTAACAAGTTTGTTTTTCATTATCGTCTCTATCCGCTTTTGGCATTATTGGTTTTGTTTTTTATTGTTATCAATATTTTTGTGCAGCTCGGGCAACGCGGTGTTTTTGCCAGCAACGACTATAACCTGCCTTATCCTGGTATCTTGCCGAACCATCGTTTGTATCCGGTTAAGGCTTTTCGAGACAGGTTGGTTGAGTTTTTCACCCGCGATTTAAACAAAAAAGCCGAGCTTTATTTGCTTTATGCAGACAAGCGGATTTATATGGCAAAAATGCTTGCTGATAAGAAAGATTGGTCTTTAGCTGAAAAAACCGCTTCGCGCGCAGAAAAGTATTTACTTAAAGTAAAAAGCAGTGTAGAGTCTACCAAAGAGATTGGCAGTTCTCCGGATGTGGTTTTTCTCCCTAAAGTAAAAAGTGCAGCCAGCAAACACAAACAACTACTCAAGAGTTTTATTAAGGACTCTCCTCGAGAGTACCGTGATGGTTTTAAGCTTTCTCTTCAAATAAATTCAGAGTTTTCCTCTTGGGTCCAGTCTCAAAAATAACCCCCAAAATTATTCCCAGAAGAAGCATATTTTGGTTGAGAGTGAGAAAATAGTGGTCGAAGGAGCCTGCTAGGAAGATAATAATTAGCCATCCCCAAAACAAATTATGATTTCGGCATTGGTTAATAAGTTTGGTGGTAGCAAATATTATTGCCGGCCAAATTAAAATACCCAACTCCAGGGTAAGGAGGAGGAAAATATTGTGTACCGGCTGAAAAGAGGAGTTTAAACCGGTCCTTAGGTAGTGGCCCAGGCCACTGCCTAGGGGGCTTTGCCAAAGATGATTAAAAGCAAACTGGTATGAACGTAATCTGGAGCTTAACGAGCTTGGATCGCCCTTTAGCATTAAGGCAAAAGTTATAAGCGACAAAGTAAAGAATAAAGGGGTCAGCCGGCATAGAAAGCAGGCGCTTTTTTGAGACCGGGTTTTTAACCACAGCCCCAAAATAACTGCCAACAAAGCTATGGCAAACTTTGAAAAAGATAATATTACTAGTCCTACAGCAAGAAAGGCAAGTAGGGGCTTTTTAAGATAGTAAAAAGCTAGAACCAGAGGGAGAAAAAAACCAGCCAAAGAATTGGGGTGGGAAAAAAAGGCGTAAGCTCTTAATAATTTTCGGCCGCCAATACTAATAGTGGACACTCCAGGAGAATTAATAGTGAAGGATCGTTCACCAAAAAAATACCACAAGCCCTGCAGACTCCCTTGATTAATAACTTGAGAGACTGCCAAAATTACTGCCAGAATTGTGGCAAGGCCCAAGCCATTAAAGAAGTATTTAATTTGTTTGGCAGTAGCTTTGGTAAACAAAAAAAACATGGCTATTGTTTTCAAATACTGAAAAAAGCGCCAGGCAAAAAGCCCTTTATCTGCGGCAATAAACAGGTTTATAAGTAGGACAAAGATAATACCCAAGAAAATTTTTTGCCAAACTGGGGGAATTTTTATTTTAGTTATTCTCTTGGGAACAATAATAAAAAGTGCCGCTAGCAGAAAAAAATCAACTAAATAAATTGTAGGCGACAGATAGTCGATCCGCATTCCTGAGAGGTAACTAAAACTTGGCCAAAAATGTTTACCTAGTTGTGTTGGCAGAGTTAGGCCGATAAGCCAAAAAATAGTTGTGGTAAAACCCTTTTTTAGGGATTTTATTTTCATGTTTTACACAAAGCGAGCATAAACACGACGAATACCTTTACCTACAGATCCTTGTTTATAAATTTTTATCGGTTTTAATTCAGACAAGTTTTTTACATGCGGCCCGGCACAAAATTCTTTGGAAAAAGCTTGCTCCAAATTTGGGCCAATAAAATATATTTTTACTTTCTCTGGATATTTTTGCTTAAAAAAGTGCAAAGCTTCGGTTTTTTCAGCCTCATTTTTTGGCATAATTATGAAATTAACCGGCAATTTTTGGGTAATTTTTTCTTTAATTAGGTTTTCTGTTTTTTCTATTTCTGTTTCAGTTAAAGCTTGAGAGTAATGAAAATCAAAACGTAGGCGCTCACTGGTAATATTGCTACCAGCTTGTTCGATTTTATTATCCAACACTAGCCGCAGAGCTTGGTGTAATAGATGGGTGGCGGTGTGATATTTAACCACTTGTTCTGTATGGTTGGCAAGGCCGCCCTTAAACTTGGCGTCTGCTCCTTTTCTGGATAACTCCTGGTGTTTGCTAACGTATTGCCGATAAGCTTTGTTAAACTCCAATAAAGAAATTTTAAGGCCCTTTTCTTCTAGATCGTCTACCAGCATTTCTGGGGGATAGCCGGTGGACTGATAAAGATTAAAAGCAGACTCAGCCAGAGCTTTGGGATTAGTTTTTATCTCTACTAAAGCTTTTTTAACTTGTTTTTGGGCACGTTTTAGGGTATTAGCGAAGCGCTCTTCTTCCTCTTTAAAAACATTAACAATGACTTTTTTTTGTTTTTCTAGTTCCGGATAAAGCCAGCCAATGGAGTTAATAACACTGTTAAAAAGATCGCAACTTATGTTTTGTAGATTGAGCTGGTTTTTGCCAAAGCGCACCATGCGGCGTAAAAAACGGCGTAAAGCATAACCCTGATCCTTGTTACTGGAAGAAACTCCGTCCATGGCTAATATGCTGGCGGCTCGTAAATGATCAGCCAAAATGCGCATAGCTCTGGTTTTCTCTTTGCTGTCACCATACCTTAACCCACTAAGCTCTTCAAGCTTTTTGATTATTGGATAAAAATTATCAGTGGCAAAAACATCCTGCTTTTGTTGTACTACCATAGCGATTCGTTCTAGCCCACCGCCAAAATCGACATTTTTCTGAGGCAGTTCTTCCCAACCTTTTTTGGTACGCCGGTATTGCATAAATACCGAGTTGCCGATTTCAATGAATTCGTTTTGGTTTTCTGCCGGTCCGCCAGCCGGCGGATTTTCCTTACCCGAACCCTTACCTAAATAATAAAAAATTTCACTATCAGGTCCACCTAATTCGCCAATAGCGTCACCTCTTTGCCACCAATTCTCCCTTTTGCCGTAAGCAAAAATTCTTTCTCCTTCTTTGGCCGCTACCCCGTATTTTTGAAAAATTTCCGTAATTATGTTAATTGAATCGTTATCTTTAGGAATGTTTTCGTTGCCGGCAAAGACCGAGGCAAATAATCTGTTGGGTTCAAGGCCTAATTCCTCAATAAAAAACTGATAGGCCCAATTAAGCTGTTCCTTTTTAAAGTAGTCGCCCAAACTCCAGTTGCCCAGCATATGAAACACAGTGGTATGGCGATTGTCGCCAACCTCTTCTAAATCTTCAAAACGCATCGAACGTTGAATATTAACTAGCCTTTTTCCCAAAGGATGTGGTTCGCCGGACAAATAGGGGACGAGCGGAAACATTCCCGAATTGACAAATAATAAACTAGAGTCGTTCTCCGGCAACAGCGACAGATTGGGAATTGGCTGGTGGCCTTTATTTTGAAAAAACTCCAGATATTTTTGTAGGATTTGCTTTGAACTCATAGAGCAATTTTATCATCTTTTAGTGGTATAATAAGAGTGTTACCAAATTTCTCCCCGCGACAAATCGAGGCGCGGGTTTATTTTTTATGAACGAAATTAGAAATATCGCTATTATTGCCCATGTTGACCATGGTAAAACCACTTTGGTGGACGCTATGCTTAAGCAAACCCACACATTTCGGGATAACCAAAAGGAAATGGGAGAAACCTTGATTATGGACAACTCTTCTCAAGAACGGGAGCGGGGCATTACTATTTTGGCCAAAAACACCAGTGTGTTTTATAAGAACACCAAAATTAATATTATCGACACTCCCGGGCACGCCGATTTTGGCGGCGAGGTGGAGCGCACTATTAATATGGCCGACGCCGCTATTTTACTTGTGGACGCAGCCGAAGGACCTTTGCCTCAAACAAAATTTGTATTAAAAAAAGCTCTGGAGCGTAACTTAAAAATTATTCTCATTATTAACAAAATTGACAAAAAAGACAGCCGGCCTGAGGAAGTTAAGACACAGGCCGAAAATTTATTTTTGGATTTAGCTAGCGAAGAGTCTTCTTTGGAATTTGTGACTCTTTACGCAGTTGGCCGTGCCGGTAAAGTGTTTAATTCATTACCGGAACACTACGATGAAAATTTGTCCGGCGACCTTACCCCTCTTTTTGAAACTATTCTGTCTCAAGTGCCCAACTCAGCTATTAACCACACGCAACCGTTTCAAATGCTGGTGTCGACACTGGATAACGATAAATATGTTGGCAAACTATGCATTGGTAAAGTGCGCCGCGGCGAACTTTCGCTTGGAGACAGTATTACCTTAACTGAGAACAACCGTTCACTAGGAACTCACAAAGTGCAAAAACTTTACACCTATCAAGGTTTAAATCAGGTAGAAACCAACACTATTACCAGTGGTGACATTGTTGCTATTGCCGGAGTTAGCCAGATGACCATTGGCCAAACTGTGTGTGATCCTAACTCTATCGAAAGTTTGCCAACTATTAAGATAGAAGAGCCAACCATTAAAATTACTATTGGCGCTAACACCAGCCCATTCAAAGGCCGAGAAGGAATTTATACCACCTCGCGCCAGATTAGAGAACGGCTTCTAAGGGAAAAAGAAACCAATATTGGTTTGCGTATAGAAGACGAACCAAACAGTAATAAGCTGGTGGTTTATGGCCGAGGCGAGTTACATTTATCCGTTTTAATTGAAAATTTGCGCCGTGAGGGCTATGAAATGGAAGTTTCCCGCCCTCAGGTGATCTATAAAAAAATTGAGGGCGAACTTTGTGAACCCTTTGAAGAGGTTACTATTGAGGTGGATCGGGAATTTAACGGCGTGGTGAACGAAGAGATGGGTAAACGCAAAGCGGTGATCTTGGATATTGTCGACGACCCGGATAAAAGCACAGTGCGTACGGTTTACAAAATCTCCAGCCAGAATTTTTTGGGCAGTCGCAACGCCCTTTTAACTAATACTCGCGGCACGGCTCAAATTAGCTCGTACTTGTTGGGTTATGAACCTGTGGGCGATAAGGTGGCGGCCTTGCGAAATGGGGCGCTAGTTTCTACCAACAGCGGTTTAACTATGACCTATGGTTTGGTTAACGCTCAGCAACGTGGAGCTCTTTTTGTTGGCCCAGGAACTGAAGTTTTTGAGGGTATGGTAGTTGGTATTGCTAACCAAATAAAAGACATTGATCTTAATCCTTGTAAAGCTAAGCATTTGAGTAACAACCGCTCTAAGGGAGAGGGAACCTCTGTTCCTCTAACTCCGCACACTGTGCTAAGTTTGGAACAGTATTTGGATCTAATTGCCGATGACGAGTATTTGGAAGCAACTCCCAAATCGCTACGTTTACGTAAACAAGTGCTCACCAAAACCGGCCGCCGTGTCGCCGGCCGCCAGGGGAACTAACTCCCTTTGTTTAGGCTAGAGTGATTCAGCCCGAGTAGCTTTCAGCTTGTCAAAATCCTTATCGAATGACACTATTTTTGCCAATTTTCCAGCTTTATAACTAAGGTAAAGGTCGGTAAAATCAAAACTGCTTTTTTGGTATCCTTCAAGGATAAAAAACAAACTACTTTTTTTAACCTCCCAGGTTTTTATATTTTTCAGGCTAAAAAGTTTAATAAGGCTTGGTACAAACACAGTTCTTTTTATCTTATAGTAACGGCTCAAAATCCATAACACTTCATTGATTACCAGCAGGCTTAGATATACATTTTTTTTCCCAGTCTCAATCTCCTTAAAAATTTTTTTTGCTTGATGGTGCTGAGTTGTGTTGTTATTGGCAATTAAGCGGACAATAATATTTGTGTCTAAATAAAACTTTTTCATTATTTTTGTGCCAATTCTTTGGCCACAATTACTTGAGTTTTGGTCCTTATTTTTTTAAAAGAGCCCTTTTTTTTATCTTTAGAAATATGTTTAACCAGACTGCCAGAAAGCTCTTCAACCACGCTTTTACCTATTGGCCTGAGCACTAGCTGGCTGTTTTCTACATTAAGCAACAACCTATCTTTTTTAGAGACTGCTAACCGATCTAAAACTTGCTTAGGAATAGTAATTTGCCTTTGTGAAGAGATAGTAACAATATTCATACTTTAATTTATATCAACTCACTTTACTTTTGTCAAATCACTTTAATTTTAAGCTACAACCCATCTGGTATAATTTACTAAGAATCGGAGGAGTCGGATAGCGGCCTATTCCACACGCTTGGAAAGCGTGCGTCCTTTACCGGACTCGTGGGTTCGAATCCCACCTCCTCCGCACTTCGACGCGCTGCGCTTGCTCAGTGCAAGCATGGCTAGACGAAGATTGAAAGTGAGATGAGAAGTTTATGGTGAGTTTATCGAACCAAATCCCACCTCCTCCGCTTTCATCCGCTAAAGCCCGGCTACAGCGCCAAATAAGTGCCCCACCCTTTTCCCACTCTTTCCTGGCTTATAAACAAGGAGTTTTATAGAATATTTTTTAAATATGATTGTTTTTATTGACGAATCGGGGGACCCTGGATTTAAGATTAGTAAAGGATCAAGTCTTCATTTTGTTGTTGCCTTAGTTATTTTTGACGAAGAATTGTTTGCAGAAGAAACCGCTTTAAAAATCAAGAAATTAAGAAAGAAATTAAATAAGTCAGATCAATTTGAATTTAAATTCAACAAATGTGGTCAAAAGATAAGAAAAGCTTTCTTGCATGAAATTGAATCTTGCCATTTTCGAATCCGCGCCATTGTTTTTAACAAAGAAAAAATTTATAGTTCGTTTTTACGAACTAGTAAAGAGAGTTATTATAACTTTGCTCTTCGTCAAGTTTTAGAACATAATAATAAAACAATTAATAACGCTAAATTACGTCTTGATGGCAGAGGAGAGAAAGAATTCAGAAAACAGTTAACTTCTTATCTTCGTAAGCACTTAAATTACAAAACTAAAAAAGTGATGCACAATCTTCGTTTCCGAGACTCTAAAAAAGATGTGCTTATTCAATTAGCAGATATGGTTGCGGGTAGTATTAGACGTTATTATGACCAAAAAACTCAAGACTATGCAGTTTATAGAAAAATTATTAAACTTAAAGAAGAAGACGTTTGGCAATTTAAATAGTTCGACCCAGCTCCTATCTAAACGATTGTTTAGAACGCGCACCATACGGTGACAATTCGGAAACTGGGTCTTTGTGTAATCATTGTATAATAGATGCCAAACTAAAGTCAATATAAAATCACTATATTAAAAAATGGATAAAATTAACCTAACTGAAAATGAAATAAGAGATATTATCAAATATCTTGAATCCGGAAAACTACTACCTGATAAGTTTCATTTTTTACTTTTTTGCGGACAAAAAAGAAGTTGAGCTTGTGTGGAATGGGAAAACTTCTGAAGTTTCAAATGTTGTCTTACCCTTCCAAACAATTGAATTGGTGGATGAGCCCAGAGCGGAAAGTACACAAGATACCAAAAAACAAGCTCAGCAAATGCTTTTTGATTTTGATGATAGAGGCAGACAAATTGCCGGCTGGACAAATAAGCTCATTTGGGGAGACAACAAACTTATTTTATCCAGTCTCAAGTCGGGAGTCATGCGAGAAGAAATTGATTTTGAATGTATCATTGGTAGTAGATACTCAGTAATAGATTACCAACTGCCATTTAGCCATTCCTCAAGATATATTGGATTTTTAACCTGTGCTGCTTCTCCCCAACCAACTAAACCATCCTCTGTTTCCAAGCGAACCAGTAGTGTATTGTGGTCTTTAAGAGTGCCAAAACTAGTACTGTAGGGGCGAAACAAAGGAAGGGCAACTTCAAGCAGTTCTGTTTTGACAACTTTGGGCCTAATCATTTAGTTCTCCCTCTTTTTGTTGTAAAAATTTTCGGAGCGCTTCGTAAAACTTCATGGTTGAATCAATATCTAACCACTCACTTTCCATATGAATATCTCCACCCAAGGGTTTGATCATGAGGACGGGGATTGAGTATTTGGCAAAATGTCGGGCATCAGAGGCTCCATGAGTTTGCTTGACCTCAATTTTTTGGAGATAAATTTGTTCAAAGGCTTGTAAAAATTGTTTAACAATTGGTAAATTTGGATCGGTAAAAGTTGGCAAGCCAGTTGAGAGCGGAGATACTTTCAATTGACCATCAAGTGACTTAATTAGGTTATTAAGCTCATCTGTAATGCGTTTAATTGAGTCGGTCTCTGGGTAACGGAAATCAATTTTAAGAGTGGCGTTGTCACAGACTTGATTTGTAGAAACCCCTCCAGAAATCTGGCCAAAGTTAACAGTGGTTAGCCAGCCTTCGGTTGAGTTATTCTTTTTATATCTTTTCTCTAGTTCTGTAATAAGTTGAGCTAATGGGGTAATGGCATTTTTTCCTTGCCAAACCAGTGAGGCATGGGCAGATTTTCCATATGACTCTATTAAAAACTGTCCAACCCCTTTGGCAGCTTTGACAAAGGCTAAATTATCGCCTCCATCAGGCACAATGAGCGCTTTTGGTCTCCATCCGAGGCTGTGTGCCAAATAAGCTCCCCCCTCAAAACCACCAGTTTCCTCGTCGGTAGTTATGGCAAGTGAAAATGTAAGTTTGCTTTTGTTTTCTAAGAGTTCATTTAAAAGTGCAATTCCCAAAGGAATTGAAAACTTCATATCACTTACTCCCCGTCCGAAAATGAGATTATCCTTTTGTTTCATCGTAAACCTTGGCTTTGTTGCAGAAACAACATCTACATGAACCAGATACCCAATCATGGGACTTTGGGTTTCGTGTGTCCCGGCTATTAATATTTCGGCTTGCCCATTCTTAATTCGCTTTATCTTCGCCTTTGGCGATAGCAACGATGCGATATAGTTAATTGCCTGTTGATTGCTTTTTTGATCGCCCGAAATGGTTGGAATAGCGACCAGTTCTCGCAATTGTTTTAGAAATTCATTTTTGTTTAACATAGAATTTGCAGTTAGTATCTATATGTTCTTATTTTATCCATTTTTATTATCATAAAACAATTGGATTCTCAAATTTAAATTGTTTACACTAAACAGGTGTCTTTTAAATTTTATAAACCTCTAGGCAAAACCGAGACTTGGCCAAACCTTGCCGGTTCAAATCCCTCAAGCCTAACTTACGACGACGTGTTGCTGGTTCCCCAAACAATGACCAAAGTATATTCAAGAAAAGCAACTGATATTTCTGTAAAGTTTGGGCCCTTTAAACTGAAAAAGCCAATTGTCACAGCCCCCATGGATACCGTAACCGGCGAAAAAATGGCTCGACTAATGCATCGATTAGGAGGGTTGGCTTTTATGCCTCGTGTATTTATCAATGAAGCTTTAGATTCGTGCAGAAGACTGCAAAAAGACAAAATTGAGGCCGTATACTCAATTGGTTTAAAAAACGCTTTTGCCGACGCCAAAGAATTCAAAAAACTAGGAGCAAAAGCCCTATTAATTGATGTTGCCCATGGAGGCATGGAAGAAATAGTTAAAACAGCATCCGAAATTCAAGAGAAGCTCAAAATAACAGTGATTACCGGAAATATTGTTACCTATTCTCAAGCCTTGTCTTACAAAAAAGCTGGTTTGAAAATTGCCAGAGTCGGAGTAGGAGGCGGGGGAATGTGTATTACTAGGTTAGTTGCCGGGGCTGGCTTTCCCCAGCTTTCCGCTGTTTTTGAAACCGTGTCTTCCGGTTTAGAAATTATTGCCGATGGCGGTATTCGCAAACCGGCTGACTTTGCCAAAGCCATTGCCGCCGGAGCCAGGGTTGTTATGATTGGTTCAATGTTAACTGGCACCGACGAATCTCCCGGAGAGGTGGTAAACGGAACCAAAAAAGCCAGAGGCCAAGCGTCCGAAGATTATATGAAGGATAACGGGACTGCTCTTGGTGAATTCAGGAGCGCCGAGGGTATAATGACTATGGTGCCCTACAAAGGAACAGCCGAAACCATTATTAACGATCTTGTCGGTGGTTTGCGTAGCGCTATGTCATATACCGGCGCCAGCAAC
>CAZEVA010000057.1:0-3368 GCA_964515585.1 uncultured Gammaproteobacteria bacterium
ATTAATACTTCGGAGGTTTCGGATTATAGATGGGCTCCGCTTGAAAAAGCAAAGGTTTTTCTTCCTTATTTTCCCTGGGATAAATTAGACCGTTTACCAGATTTTACTTAGATATTTCTTAGTTATCCCTTGACTTTCCCCTGAAATTTAGGAATTCTAACATTTCTTTTGTTGTTGGGAAGGCAGTTTTAACATTCTATCTCAGAATAGGGGTAGGGAAGTAATGAGAAGAATTATATGCACTACTTCTTATCTGGCCGCTCCGATAGAGCTGGTAAGGTTGTAAATCGGAGTAAGAACTGAGGTTACCAAAAACCCTACACCCAAACCTAACACAACTAGAATTGCCGGCTCAATTAAGGTTGTAGCTGTTTTAATAGTTAACTCTGACTCCATTTGAAAATAGCGAGATAGCCTCATTAAGGTGTCGTCTAGTTTGCCGGTGCGTTCGCCAACACTGGTCATCTGAATAAATATAGTCGGAAAAACGCCACTACTTGCTAATGCGTCACCCAAGTTTCGCCCCTTCTCAATATCACTGTAGATATCTTCAAAAGCTTCTCGGTAAACTAAATTATTAGTGGTACGCTTAACAATATTTAAGCTTTCCAAAAGCGGTACTCCTGACTTAATTAAAATTGCCAGTGTCCTGGTGGCTTCAACAAGGACGGATTTTGTAATAATATCGCCAAAAACCGGTAGTTTGATGAGATACCCATCGAGAATACGGCGATACTTTGGCTTTTTTAACATCACTCTTCCGCCAACAACCAAAAAGAAAACAATAACAATAACAATTGGCCAATAAGCAGACATAAAGTCGGAAACAGTGATAATAAATTGAGTAGTTGCCGGCAAATCAACATCAAAGCTTTGATACATTTCCAAAAGTTGAGGTAAAACAAAAGTAATCATCACAAAACCAACTACCAAGATGCCAATAATAACAATTAGTGGATAAATTAAGGCACTGGTGACTTTGCCGCGAAACTCTCTAGACTTTTCCAAATTTTCAGCGAGACGCAAGAAGACATCGTCTAGTTTTCCAGATGATTCGCCGGCCTTAATTAAAGAAATATAGTAGTTGGGGAAACTATTGGGCATATCAGCTAGCGCCACCGAAAGAGGCGAGCCTCCTTTGATATATTGCGAGATTCGGCCAACTACCAACTGCTGGTTAACATCTTTGGTTTGCTCGGTTATAATTGCAAGTGCGTCAACTAAAGACAAGCCGGCGTTAATCATAATTCCCATTTGCCTGGTAAAGTCAACCAGCGAGGCAAAGCTAAGCTTGCCCTTTTTTTGTTTACCGCTTAGTTTAAGGCCGCTAAAAATGCTTTTTTTTTGTTGTAAAGAAATAATAAAGCCACCCTTGTCTCTAATAAGATTACGCGCTTCTCTAAATGAACCGGCCTCAACCATTCCACGTATGCGTTGGTTTTTTTGGTCGATTACCTGATAATTAAACAGCATTTTATCCTAATAGCTCCAATAATAATTTGGGTCTGAAAGCATATTTAAGGGCGGTTTCTTTTTTAACAATGCCTTTCTCTACCATTTGCTTAAGGTATTGCTCATACAAAATCATTTCCTCTGAGGCTGAAGTGTGCAAAACGTTATCAATCTGGAACGACTTGCCCTCACGAATTAAAGCCGAAACGGCCGAGTTGTTAAACAAAACCTCCAAAATGGGGAATAGTCTATCGTTATTTATATTGGGAATTAGCCTCTGACAAATAATAGACTTAAGTACATTGGCTAGCTGAACCCTGATCTGTATTTGCTGTTCCTCGGGGAAAACATCAATGATTCGGTCAATAGTTTGGCTGGCTGTGTTGGTATGCAAGGTAGAAAATACTAAATGGCCAGTTTCGGCCAATGTTAGAACACTGGAGATGGTTTCATAGTCACGCATTTCGCCAACCACAATTACATCCGGATCTTCACGTAAAACAGAGCGTAGGGCATTATTAAAAGACAAAGTGTCATGCTTAATTTCTCGCTGAGAAACAACAGCACGTGCTTTGGGATAGGTAAACTCGATTGGGTCTTCAATAGTAACAATGTGATACTGTTTGGCAAGGTTAATTTCGTTAATTAAGGAGGCTAGTGTTGTTGACTTTCCTTGGCTGGTTTGGCCGGTGATTAAAACCAGGCCGTTACGGTACTCTGTAGTCTTATGCAGAATTGGCGGTAAATGAAGATCTTCAAGGGTTTTAATCTTTTGCGGTACTACCCTTAAAGAAATTGCCAGCTGCCCAAGCTGATAGTAAGCATTGGCCCGAAAACGATAATCTTTGTAAACCAAACTAAAGTCAAGCTCTTTGTTTAATGATAGTACTTCTTGCTGTTGCTTGTTGGTAAAGGTTAAAAGAAAACTATTAATTTCTGCCTCGGTTAAAGCAGGGTATAATGTCAGTTGAATTAGAACAGTATTCACTCTTACGGCAGGATAATATCCAGAAACCAAATGCAAATCGGAAGCATTGCGACTGATAACTTCTTCAATTAGTGCGGCTGGAGAGTTGTTCATCGCTCTTGAGCTACCCGCAGTACCTCCTCAACGGTGGTAATGCCGGCTAAAACTTTTAAATATCCGTCTTCAATCATATTTATGGTGCCATTTTTTTTGGCTTCCTTACTTATCTCGTCGGCGGTTGCGTTTTTCATAATTAACTGTGACATTGACTGGTCGGCTAAAATAACTTCAAAAATACCAACTCGGCCAAAATAACCGCTTTGGCCGCAGTCATCACAACCTTTGCCTCTGTAAAAAGTTAAAGGCCCGCTGGCCATTTTTTCCGGTAAAAGCGGTCCCAATGTGTGCTTAACGGAGTCCTCAATCTCTTTGGTGGGTTGATAGCTTTCTTTACAACTGGGGCAGATTTTACGCATAATTCGTTGGCCAACAGTGGCCGCCAAAACTGAGGCTACTAAAAATGGCTCGGCACCAAGATCAATAAGGCGAGGAATGGCGGTGGCGGCGTCGTTAGTGTGCAGTGTTGAGAAAACCAAGTGGCCGGTTAAAGCCGCCTGAATTGCCAAGTTTGTCGTCTCCTGATCGCGGATTTCACCGACTAAGATAATATTAGGGTCTTGCCGCAAAAATGAGCGCAAACCATTGGCAAAAGTTAAACCAGCCTGAACATTGATTTGAACTTGATTAATACCGGGAATTTCATACTCAACAGGGTCTTCTAAAGTCATAATGTTTACTCCCGGCCGGTTTAAGCGGGATAAAATAGAGTAGAGGGTAGTGGTTTTTCCGGAGCCTGTTGGGCCGGTGATGAGAATAATGCCATATGGCCTGTTTATAGCGTCTTCTAGATTTTTTAAACCGGTTCCGGTTAAACCCAGGTCGGGTAGAT
>CAZEVA010000058.1:0-6325 GCA_964515585.1 uncultured Gammaproteobacteria bacterium
TTTGATAAACTATAAACAAAAGTACTAAGCTGATATGAACAAAGAAACTTTAAATAACTCTATTAAGCTAGAAGACTACGAAGGTTTATATGTTCCAATTTCACAACACTTTAGAATAAATAAGGAGGGTGAGGAAATTGGTAAGGTGTGTCCTAACCAAGCAACCGGATTGGTAACTGAAAATGGGGTTGTTTGCGGAGAACGTGGTTGCCACGCAGCTTTTCCAAAACTTGAATATCACCATAGCCAAATCAGGGCCGCTGGAAAACCGTTTTTTTTGAAGCCAAAATCTTGAATGTTTTATAATTAAAACAACAAAATGAAGAGATTAATACCCAAAAAACTAATAAAGGGAGATATGGTTCGAGTTATTGCTCCTTCGCGTTCGCTGAAATTATTGAGTCAAGAATGTATTAAAATAGCTAACTATCGCTTCGGGTCAATTGGGTTAAAGCTTTCTTTTGGCAAACACGTCAAAGAGAGCGATGATTTTGCCTCCTCATCGATTAAATCTAGGGTTGAAGATTTACATCAAGCTTTTGCCGACAAAAAAGTTAAGGCTATAATTACTGTTATTGGAGGATTTAATTCAAACCAGCTTCTTAGCTATATCGATTGGGAATTAATAAGAAAAAATCCAAAAATATTCTGCGGCTACTCTGATATTACTGCTCTAAATAACGCCATATTTGCTAAAACCGGTTTAGTAACATATTCCGGCCCCCACTATTCTTCATTTGGCCAAAAACTATATTTCGACTATACCCTAGAACACTTCCAAAAATGTTTGTTTGAGCAAAAACCAATTGTTATTAAACCAGCAAAAAAATGGAGCGACGACCTATGGTTTCTTGATCAACACAATAGAAAGCAGATTTCAAATCGCGGCTACCTGGTAATCAACAAGGGGGCCGCTCAAGGAACTATTATTGGAGCCAACCTCTGTACTCTAAACTTACTCCAAGGCACAAAATACATGCCCAAACTAGAAAGTACCGTTCTTTTCATTGAAGACGATAGCGAATCTGCCCCACACACTTTTGATAGAGATTTGCTTTCATTAATACACCAACCCAATTTTCATAAAGTTAGGGCAATAGTGATTGGCCGATTTCAAAAGGCAAGCAAAATGAGTGATAAATTACTAACTCAAATAATTAAAACAAAAAAAGAGTTATACCAAATACCAATTATTGCCAATGTCGACTTTGGCCACACCGACCCGAAGATAACTTTCCCTATCGGAGGCACTGCCAAAATTAAGGCCACCAAAAAAAATATCGAAATTAGTATTATTAAGCACTAACCAAAGTAGATTGTAGTTTAAGAGCCTAAATATTTATTCTTACTACTTTTGAGTACATAATCTACAAGTTTATTAATGTCGATTTCAGCCCCACAAAGCACTTTATCCGCTCCGCCATAATATATTATGACCATATCTCCTTTTACTACCTGTCCGTTAGAGAAAACCACATTGTTAACAATCCCCTCTTTTTCATAAATAGCCTCTGGCTCCAAAATTGGATAGTCGGCACGGCCAATAACTTTTGTTACTTCCTTTAGATCAAGTAAAAGTGCACTTATTCGATAATGACTATCAATCTTGCTTATTCCATGATAAAAAACCAACCAACCGGCTTTTGTTTTGATAGGTGGTCCATTAATTCCAATTTTAACACCATCCCAACTATGAGAACGGGGAGCAATTATTCCTCGAGAGCGTAAATGCTTTTGCTTTAAAAAATCCAAATCATCCACCATGTCAATAACTATATTTGGCTCTAAACGATGGAAAAATACATATTTACCATTAATCTTTTCCGGAAAAAGAGCCCCATCCTTATCCACTGTTTCCGGAGGAGAAATAATTTTTGTTTCTGTCCATTTGGTCCAATTCCTTGCCAAGAAATCCTCTACTTTAATTGAAGAGATTCCCAACCTTGCTGTTTGCCCATCAAAAGCGGTAAAACACATATATAATGTGTCCTCAATTTGTGTAACGCGTACATCCTCAACCCCACTCCAAGTTCCTGGTTGACGCGGCAATTCATAAGGAGATTTTAACGGATAAATTGGTTTTTCCAAGCGTTCGTCGATATAATAACCGTCTTTACTTATCGCCAAACCCACATTAGAAACTCCTTCTTCAGATAAGGCGCGATAAAGAATGTAAACCTGTCCCTTGAGCTTAATTGCTCCGGCATTAAAAACACCCTTGTTCTCCCAAGAATGCTCTGGCATAGGTTTAAGCAAGGGATTGTTGGGGAATTTATTAGCCTTAAGCGTATAGGGAGCATTAATCTCCATCTTAGTTCTAAGCTTGTTCCAATCCCCTTCGGCTAACGCACAACTACTATCAGCCGCCCCATAATATACCCTGAGTTGATTCTTTTCAAGAATGGCTCCACTAGGAAAAACAATGTTTTCGATCTGCCCTTTTTGCTCATAATCAATCTGTGGGATAAGTAGTGGTTCTTCAATACGGCCAATCATTTTTTGCGGATTCTTAAAATCCAAAAGAATTGCCTCAATACGAAAAACTGTTGGAACATCATTACTAGTATAATGCTTAATATAAGAATAGATAAGTAGCCAACCATCTTTGGTTTTCAGTGGTGGCGCGCCAACTTCAACATGATCACTATTTACTCTTTTAAGATTGATAGTATATTGGTAACGATTTTTATACCAATTTAGCCAAAAATCACGATCACAGAGCGTACTTAATTCCGAAAACTGGGCAAAGGCTACATAAGAAGGAAATTTATCAGAGTCAACGGTTAGAAGCACTGTGTACTTACCATTAATTTTTTCTGGAAACATTGTCATTGCCTTTGAATTAAAAGGAGTTATCAACTCTTTATGAGTAATAATTTTCAAGTCGGGAGAAAAAGCCACTGCCGAACGTATTCCAAGATGGCTTGGCGGATAATTTGCAAGCGCAGTATAAAATACTAAGTACTGGTTATCAATTTTACTGACTCTGGGGTCTTCGCAACCATACTTTTCCCATGCATAATATGGTTTAAGCCACAAACTTCTTTGTCCAAAATTAACACCATCATCACTTGTAGCCTTACCGATAACCGAAACTCGAAGTTGGCGATCGCTTATTTTTTTTTCTTCACCCATAGCTCGATAAAACATATGATATTTCGTCCCCTCTTTAATTATTGAGCCATTAAAAACAGCATAGCTTTCCCACATATTCTTCGGGTTGCTTTGTAAAACTGGGTTTGAGGGAGAGCGGTGTAAAAGAAACATTAGTAATCTATGGGTTTAACTTCTACCTTGTATAATTGTACCGGCCGACGATTTTTTAACTGCCGAAGAAAAGTGTCTAATTCTGCCGTAGCCACACATACCACCGAATCAGCCCCACCGTAATAAACCATTAGTTTATTATTAATAATCACAGCACCACAAGGATATGCAATTCCAGGCTTAAATCCAGTTAGTTCATAGTCTTGTGTTGGTTCTAAAATTGGTTTATCAGTACGATATAAAACCTTTGTTGGGTTTTTAAGATCAAGTAACATTGCCCCAATATGATACTTTGAGTCATCTCGGTCATCAACTCCATAGTAGATAAGCAACCAACCATCTTTGGTTTTCAGTGGTGGCGCGCCAACACCAATTTTACGACTATCCCATTTGTCAGGTCGTACTTTGATACTATATTGGCCCTTTAACCATTTACTTTTGCCATCAAAAATAAGATCGTCAACAAAGTCAATTAAAATATTTGGGAAAATTCTATGGAAAAATACATATTTGCCATTAATCTTTTCCGGCAACAAACAGCCACTTTTATCCACCACTCCAGGAGGAGAGATCAGAATCGGCTTAGACCAAAGCCAACGTTGCTTTAAAAAATCTTTGATTAAAATTGAAGTCATTGCCAACCTCGGTGGCTGCCAGCCATCAAAAGCTACATAAACCATATAAATTTTATTTCCCAAGCGTGTCACTCTAGGGTCTTCACAACCGCCATAACCGCCTCCAGAAATATATTCATAGTTAACACTGCCTTTTTTATTGTCTTCAAAACTTTCATTTGGAGTAAAAACTGGTTTACTTAAACGCTCATCA
Organism: uncultured Gammaproteobacteria bacterium; assembly: GCA_964515585.1. GTDB lineage: Bacteria > Patescibacteriota > Microgenomatia > UBA1406 > UBA1406 > UBA1406. The sequence goes on from CAZEVA010000058.1 coordinate 4,096, forward strand.
ATTTTATAACCATTTTTTGAGCGAGCGTAGCCAATGCTGGAGATATAATCAAACCCTTGTGCTCGATACAAAACATGAACACTGTTATCAAGATAAACTGCCGCAGGATTAAAAGTATTAAAGGCTTCCCATTCGTGCTCTTTTTCAGGCTGGATAATGGGATTATTAAGATGCTTTGCTAGCTTTAGCACATTTTTAGACATTTCCTTAGAGTAGTCTAGTAGTCCATTAATAATTACCCCACAAATTCCTTGTTTTTCTTTATACCAATAACTCACTAGTTGGCCATTAACTATCAAAGATCCTAAAGGCTTTACCTTTTGTTTAGGCCAAAGGTCTTCTTGCCGCCAAACGGGTTTAGGGGTTTTGAATAGCAATGTTTGGGGATAATTTTTATCAAAAAAAGCTAAATAAGCGCTATAGTTAAGTTTTTCTTTCTCTATTTTTTTTTCAAAATAAAGAAGAACTATACTGTCTCGCTGAACAAAAACTGCTCCCACTTCTACTGGAGCCGCATGAGTAATAACTGGTTTTGGTTGAGACACCCAGCTTTCTTTATCTTCTAACCATGCAATTTTAATATCTCTGTCGCCAAAAAAAAGTACTTGCTTTCCCTCCCAAGAATAATTTTCTACTATACTTGCCTTAACAAACTGCTTTGGGATTTTTTTCGAAGGAGCCTTATACAATAAAGTTTTAAATGAAAAACCATCAGAACTAGCGGCCATTACTTCATATTTTTCATCTGTGTTTTTTTCTTTAAAACAAAGGTAAAATCTCCCATTATGACTAAAAACTCTTTGTGGAATAGCCACTTTCTTATCTAGCTTCACTTCAAAATAATTTGCTAGCTTAAACTTAACTTTTTCTAAAGGGTCCATTCTTTCATCCTAACAAAATTATTGCTCCCTATAAAGAGAAAGATTAATCTAATACTATGGGTTTAATATGATAAAATACACTCATGGGAAAAGAAAACCCTCTCCAATTAGACTTTCTAGATTTGGTTGACAATAAAAAAGAAGGAGCTTATACATTAGGAGAAACAATTCTAGAAAAACGTTGTATCTACTGCGGAGACAACCTTGTACAAAATGTTATTAGGATAAAATATTCTCCAAAAGGAAAAAGAGTAAGGTTAGGAATAGAAATTTTTTGTCCTCACGACGGCTTAATAAATTACCGGGAAGAAAAAATTGATTCAGCAAATCTAATTATTCCTAATAAGAGCTTCTCTGGTTAACACTATTGAAAATAACATATAAGCCTTTTTTTGTTGAATAAAGCCTTACATTATGCTTTAATATCTTAACTTGGAAAAAAACAGGGGGGAAAGGTTTCCAAAAAATAATATTTTTTTTAAGCTTCAACAGCTAAGTTTTGTTTTTGGCCAACGTTTGCTTGACGCCCAGCCTAACCGCATATATCCTTCCGAAAAAATGGCACTAACTACAAATAAAAAAGGAGGAGATTTTTCTATAGAATATCGCCTAAGTGGCAGAAATAAACCAATTGTTATTTTTTCTGCTGAAACGCCAAATCTAAATCTTTACACTGCAATTATTACAAGCGGCAACCAAAGGCCGGTTTTTTTCACCGTTAAATATAACAATCAAGTTTATTACGACTTAGATTCTTTTATTTCAGAGAATATTAGTTACAAATTTAAAAAAGAGATCAACGGTGTGTATAAAAATTTTTCCAAGTTAATTAGCAAGTCGGTTTTTTAAACCATACTTCTGGCTTTAGCTTGCCTTGGCTATACCAATACTCACTGCCCCAAAAAAGTATTGTTTCCACTGGTAGTTTATTTGCCTCAGTGATGTTTTTGGTATAAATCTCCTGCCAACTTTTGTTTATAGAAAACTTCCAAGGATTGGTTTGTAATTCGCTAATCCATACTGGTTGTGACAGGCTGTTTATTATCTCCCCAATTTTATCTGTTGAGTCTGCCGGCCCCCAATAGCCACCTTTGCCATCGGGAATTTGATAGTAAAGATCCAGGCCAATAATATCAGCCAGGCTAGCTAGTCGGTAAATTCGAGCGTCTGTTAAAGACCTGTTTCCCCAGAGAGTTAACAGTATCGGCAGATAGCTTAGGCTACGAGCAAGAAGTATTTCTTTTTCTAGAATATCAACAGGCACTATTAATTTGCGTGGTCCGCTCTTATCTAACGGCTCGTTTTCTATCTGCAGATACTTCACACAACTAAAATTACTGGCTAGAATA
>CAZEVA010000059.1:0-10484 GCA_964515585.1 uncultured Gammaproteobacteria bacterium
GACTGTAGCTTCCTTTATTGGTTTTTTACCTTGCCAAAAGCCAAAATATATTAGTTTAGTTTTATATTATCAGCCCAAAAGTTCTCCATGGGGCTCGGAAACCGCAGCGCCAACTTTTTTTGAAATCGCAAATAAGCTAATTTTGTATTACAATATCACTCCCTAGCATGAAATTAGTAAAGAAAATTTATTGGCAGTTAAAGGCTTGGCTGGCATGTTGTTTATATCGTTTTCCGGCAAAGAAAATAAACATTATTGGGGTAACCGGAACTGATGGTAAAACTAGCACTATCAAGCTGATTTATCATGTTTTGCATACACTTAAAGAGCGGGTTGACTATGTTTCTACCGTTGGAGCTCATGTTGCCGGACACAGCTATCATCTTGGTTTCCATGTTACCACGCCAAGATATTTTGCTCTGCAAAAATATATTGCTCAATCGGTTTCACATGGGGGTAAGTATTTTGTTTTGGAAGTTACCTCTCATTCTATTGATCAGCGTCGAATTTGGGGCTGTCACTTCAAAGTTGCGGTGCTAACTAATATTACCAACGAGCACCTTGATTATCATAAAAATTATACAAACTATGCTAAAACAAAACTGCAATTAATTAATAACTCAGAGATGGCAGTTGTTAACCGTGAGACAACCTCCTTTTATCGCTATCGCAAACTGATTACCAACCCTAATATCTGGTATATTGCCGTCAGTAAAAAGGCAGACATTACCTATTCAGACTTGCTTAAATATGGCCTAAAGCGAAAACTAGTCGGTTTTGAAAAGGAGAATGTGGTAGCCGCTTTTGCCGCAGTGCGAGTTTTAGGCTTTCCTCCGGAGAAAATTGCTAAGGCAATTAATAGCTTTAGTGGTGTTAAAGGCAGATTTGATTTTGTTAGTCTTGGTGGTTATCAGTTTCTAATTGACTTTGCCCACACTCCAAACGCATTTGCACAGTTATACAAAGCTCTTGAAACAAAGAAACGTCGTCGGCTGATCCATGTTTTTGGCTGTGCTGGAGAGAGAGACCGTTTTAAACGTGCAAAAATGGGTTTTCTGGCTGGCCAAAATGCAGACTTAATTATTCTGACAGAAGAAGATTATCGTACCGAAAAGCTAGCAGATATAAACAAAGATATTGAACGCGGTATCAAAAAAGCAGGCAAACACCAGAAGAACAAAACATATTTTATTGTTGACTCTCGTTTTGAGGCAATTAAGTATGCGGTAAAGCTGGCCGGTAAAGAAGATCTAATAATGCTTACCGGTAAGGCCCATGAGAAAAGTCTAGCAAGACACAGGAAAGAGTACTCCTGGGATGAGTATGAGGCTGTGTCAAGTGCAGTTAACCAAAAATGATTACAGTTAGCAGTAGTCAATGTGTTTATCGTTTGGAAAACTTAGGATATGAACATGGTTTTACGACTATTAGTAGCGGCTCAAATTCAAGCTGGCAAGAGCAGAGTAGTTTTTTTGAGAAAGAAAATGGCAGTTTGTTTTCCCAAACTACATATTTTACTCCTCAACAGATTCATAGCGGAAGAGTGAAGCTAGTTACTGTTGACGGTTCTAAAAAGAAATATCACTATATACCTTCGGCTGATTGTCTGGTCTATCAATATTCTCCGGACTCTTTGCCGGTATGTTTGTTTGTTCGTACCTCTGACTGTTTACCAATCCTTTTCTGTTCAAAAAAGGAGCGCCTTATTGCCGTTGCTCATCTTGGTTGGCAAGGAGCCAGAAGTAATCTCTTAGAAAACCTAAACAAGTTACTTACAAAGCTTAAAATAAATCGACAGAACTTAAAAGTGCTTTTTGGGCCGGCAATTAATGGCGCCTGTTATAATATTCCTATGAAGCGAAGTCTGGAATTTAGCCAGTATTCTAATAGCCGTGATTTTATTTTTAAAAATCAAGGCCAAATATTTTTTAGCTTACTCCAGTTTGCTGTAACTCAGCTAGCGGCTATGGGTTTTAACAAGTCTTTGTTTTCTTGGCGCCTGTTTTGCACTCATTGTCAAACCGATAATTTTTTTTCCTACAGGCGAGGCAGTCGTAATCAGAGCATAATAAGTTATCTTTATTGCCATGGTTAACATCTTAAACCATAATTCTTTCCATTTAGTGGGCATAAAGGGAGTGGCGATGACGGCTTTGGCTCTAATTCTGAATGACCTGGGGAAAGTGGTTACCGGTTCTGACGTTAGTGGCGTTTTCTTAACCGAAGAAATGCTACAACAAAGAGGCTTTAAGATTGCCAAAAATTTTAACCCAATAAATATTGATAAAGCTGAAGTAGTGGTTCACAGTGCCAGCCATTTAGGCTCAAACAATATTGAGGTTGTCTCAGCTATAAAGAAGCAAAAAAAAGTGGTATGTCTGCCGGAATTAATGGGAGAACTGAGCCTCAAAAAAAATACTATTGCCATTTCAGGCTGTCATGGCAAGTCAACTACCAGTGCTTTAATAAGCTATCTCTTATTTAAACTAAAAAAAGATCCGAGCTACTTGGTAGGGACAGCAGGTTTTATGAATATGGAGTCGGGTCGATGGGGAAGTGGTCGCTATTTTGTAGTTGAGGCCGACGAATATTTAGCCGATCCGGTAGCAAATCGGATCCCAAAATTTTTATTTCTTCATCCTCAGTATATTATTGCCACAAACCTAGATTACGATCATCCCGACTTTTTTCCTAATTTAAAATCGGTTACTAAGGCGTACCTAAAATTTTTTGGGCGACTAAGAAAATCCGGCAAACTTATTATCAATGCTGACGACTCTGCTCTAGTAAAACTTGCCAAAGAAAGCGGACAACCGTTTGTCACTTATGGGTATGGTGCCAAGAGCCAGTATCAGATAAAAATTGAAGCTAACGGTTTTTCTGTATACCGTCAACAAAAAAAACTTATCAGCTTAAAACCCAGGCTTTTTGGCCGTCATAATTTTAATAATATTACAGCCGCTGTTTGCTTGTTTCACCAATTAGGAATTAACCTGTCTCAAACGGCAGTATACTTCAACCAATTTCGAGGAGCCAAGCGGCGAATCGAGTTTATTAGTAAACATAAAAATAACTATCTTTATGATGACTACGCTCACCATCCTCAAGAAATTCTTGCTACCATAGACGCTTTAAAAAATAAATACCCCAAGCATAGATTGGCCCTTTGTTTTCAACCTCATACCTATAGCCGCACAAGGAAGTTACTGTTGGAGTTTGCCTCAGCTCTTAGCCGTGCCGACTATTTGGGACTACTGCCGATTTTTGCCTCAGCCAGAGAGTTATCAGATACAGGCTTTTCTACTAATAACTTAATATCTTCCTTACCCAAAAACTGTCGTTGCCTATTACTAGATAACAAAAGGAAATGGCAGGCTCTAGTAAAAACAACCCAGAGGCTTTACCCAAAATGGATATATGTCACTATGGGAGCGGGCAATGTTGACAGCTACATACCAGTTCTCCAACAATACTTGCATGAATAACTCAGTACCCCAAACTCTTTCTGCCATAGTTAAGACCGGCACAGTAGAGTCGGGGAAGGATTTAAGATCATTAACCACTATGAAAATTGGCGGACCGGCCAAATATTTTGTGCAAACAAATAGCCCGGAGGAAATAATTCTTCTTTCAAAATGGTGCCAAAGAAATAAACTATCATTGTTTGTTATTGGCGGTTGTAGTAATTTAGTTTTTAGCGACAATGGTTTCTTGGGAGTAGTATTAAAACTAAAACCTAATGGTTATCAGATTGTTCGTAGGGAGAACGAAATTGATGTTCGGTTTTCTGCAGGTTATTCAAGCCACTTAGCCTCAGTGAAAATGGCCGAGTTGGGCTACTCTGGTTTTGAATGTTTGTTTGGTTTGCCAGGTACTATTGGTGGCGGAATCTATCAAAACTCAAAATGGCCAAAAAGAAACTACCAGTTTTCTGATAATTTACTCTCTGTAACTTATATTGACAACAAATATAGGCTAGCTACCAAAAGCAAGGCAGAACTGACTTTTGCCGCCGGCTATTCCAGCTTTCAAGATCAAAAAACGATTATTCTCAGCGCTGTTTTTCGCTTTAAAAAGGCTTCACCGGCTATGATAAAAAAAGAAAACGAAAAGGTTATGGCTTATCGCCGGCAAACTCAACCAATTGGTGAACTAAGCGCTGGTTGTATTTTTAAAAACCCTAAACTTAATAATAATAATGCCCAAAAGCCTTATTCTGCCGGTTATTTAATTGATAAAGCCAAACTTAAGGGTTTAAAGAAAAATGGAATAATGGTTTCAAAAAAACATGCTAACTTTTTTATTAATACCGGAGAGGCAAGAGCAAAAGATTATTTGGAGTTATTAAACAAAGTAAAACAAACAGTGAAAAAACGTTTCCAAATAGAACTTTATGAAGAAGTTAATTATGTAAAATAGCAAAATGCAGTATCTAATTAAAGGGCAACAACCTCTTTCTGGTTCGGTATCGGTTTCCGGAGCCAAGAACGCGGCTTTAAAATTGATTATTGCCGCCCTAATGCTAAAGGGCAAGTCAACCATTAGCAACGTTCCCAAGATTAGAGACATTGACAGTCTTTTGGAGATAATTAACTATCTTGGCGGTGAGGCTAGATACCATGATGATCATACTGTTACAATTGAAAACAAGCTTCATTCGTATCGCCTGCCGCTTGAGATTGCCGCTAAAACACGAGTGTCGATGCTTTTACTGGCTCCCTTGTTAAGACAGTTTAAAAAAGCTGTTTTACCAAATCCGGGGGGTTGTAGATTAGGTGAGCGTTCGGTAGACAGGCTGATTGATTCGGCTAGAGAAATGGGGGCAGAGATTGTCTACAAACCTCAGAGCGGCTACTATTATTGCCACCTTGAGAAAGCAAAACCAGCAACAATAAACTTTGTTAAAAAAAGTCACACCGGAACTGAATTGGCAATAATGATAGCTTCCGGAATCAGCGAAGGGAGTACAATAATCAAGAACGCTGCCGAAGAACCGGAAATTAACGATTTGATAGGTTTTTTAAATCAGGCTGGAGCTAAAATTACTCGCCAAACTGACAAGATAATTATAAAAAGTAACAGAGATCTTAAGGCAACAAACTTTACTGTTCAGCCTGACCGAATTGAGGCAGTTACTTATATTGTTCTTTCTGCTCTTTTTAACGGTGCAGTTACAGTTAAAAATGTTCCTCTTTCAAATATTGAGCCTTTTCTTACCCTTTTTGAAAAAGCAGGCTTTAGCTACAGCTATCAAACTGAAACTAAGCTATTTAGAGTTATTGTGCCGCCTAAAATAAAGCCAACCGATGTTACTACAGCTCCTCACCCTGGTTTTCTTACTGATTGGCAGCCTCTTTGGACACTGCTAATGACTCAGGCAACAGGGGAAAGCCGAGTCCACGAAACTGTTTTTGAGAATCGACTCGGTTATGTTCGGGATTTGCGTCGGTTTGGGGCGGCAATAAAATTTTTTCAGCCCAAAGTAAGCAATCCTGAGACTATTTATCAGTTTAATAATTTTGATAAAAAACTCCATTTTCGCCAGGCAATTAAAATTGATGGACCGAGCCCTCTTCATAATGTCTACGCCAAAATGACTGATATTCGTGCTGGGGCTTGCTTGGTTCTTGCGGCTCTAATTGCTAAAGGCGACAGTGTTATTACCGGAGTAGAACAAATAGAGCGCGGTTACGAGAATTTACCTAACAAGCTTAAAAAGCTAGGCGCTAAAATTAGGGTAAAACTGTGATAATAAAGCGGCGGTTGTAAATTCATGTGGTTTATATTATGGTATTTCTATGAAGAAAATAAGATTGTTGTCGGCTTTTTTTGGTTTGGTATTGTCTATTTTTTGCTTAAGCCTCTTGGGCACTCGTTTTCTAGAGAGTCAAGAGGTTTTCTATGTCGAAATTTTTGCCAAAACTCAGAAGATTTTAGAGGATAGAGCAAGCAATATAGTTTTGGGGGAAACTGTTGACATTAGGTCGCAAGATGTGAGAATAAAGGTTTTATCAGATTTTCTTTCCCAATACGACTCTCCACTTGAGCCTTATTCAGCCAAACTAGTTTCCGTTTCTGATAGATATGGCTTTGATTATAGCTTACTACCGGCAATTGCCATGGTTGAGTCAGGTTTATGCCAGAAAATTCCGGAAGGATCCCACAACTGTTGGGGGTGGGGAATATATGGAAAAAATGTTACTCGATTTGTTTCTTATGACGAGGCAATAGAGGTGATTGCCAAAGGAATTAAAACTGAATACCTTGATAAAGGTTTTGTTAGTCCGGAGGAAATAATGACCAAATATAATCCTAACAATCATAATAATTGGCTGGGCAAAGTAAACACTTTTATGCAGAAACTGGAGTAATTTCTATTGATATAATAGTATTATGAATATGAACATGCGCTATAGTCCGCCCCAATCTGAGAAAAGCACTATTAGTCAGTTTACTACCAACTATACTCATCTTGCCAAAGAGCAAAAACTAGATCCGGTTATTGGCAGAGACAATGAGATTAGGCGCCTAATGCAAATAATTACTAGGCGAACAAAAAATAACCCTATTCTTTTGGGTGATCCCGGAGTTGGTAAAACTGCTTTGGTTGAGGGCTTGGCTCAGCGAATTGTTAGCGGTGATGTGCCAGAGATCCTCAAACAAAAAGAGATAATTGGTTTGGACTTGGCCGCTCTTTTGGCTGGGGCGAGTTATAGAGGCGAGTTTGAAAAACGTCTTAAAAGCTTGCTTCGGGAAATCGAGAAGGCCGAAGGTAAATACATTCTCTTTATTGATGAGATCCATACCCTTGTAGGAGCCGGGTCTTCGGAGGGAGCCATTGACGCCGCCAATATGCTTAAGCCCGCCTTAGCTCGGGGCCTGCTTCGTGCTATTGGGGCCACAACCGTTAAAGAATATCGTCGTTTTTTTGAAAACGACCAGGCACTAAGCAGACGTTTTCAGCCTATTTATGTTAACGAGCCTAGTTTCGAAGATACACTGGCAATTTTGCGAGGAATTAAGCATAAATATGAACTTCATCATGGGATTAAGATAACCGACGCCGCCTTAATTATGGCGATTGAACTTTCCTCTCGCTATTTACCGGAGAGGTTTCTGCCTGACAAAGCTATTGACTTGCTTGATGAGGCTTCCTCAACCCTAAAAATTGAGATTGATTCTTCGCCATATTCATTAGACGAACTCAAACGATCAATTATCCAAGACGAGATAGAGCTAACTGCTCTTAAAAGAGAAGGCGGCAAGGCTAACAAAACTAAGATAGAAGATAAAAAGAAGAAAATTGAAACAAAAAAGCAGAAGTTGAAGGAATTGCAAAATAAGTATCAGCATCAGAAACAAATATTGGTAGAGCTAAACAAATTAAGACAAAAACTGGATAGTTTGCAGGGAGAATTATCCAAAGCAGAACAAGAGGCTCTTTTGGAAAAGGCGGCCGAAATAAAATTTGGAAAAATTCCTGAGGTTAAAAAAGAATTGGAAAGTTATGAAAAACAGTGGGGGCAAATTGCTAACGAAGACAGGCTTATTAGAGATAAAGTTACTGAGGACGAAATAGCCAGAGTGGTAGCCAAATGGACTCAAATTCCGGTTGAACGGATGTTAAAGAGCGAGAAAGAGCGGCTTCTTAGCCTAGAAGACGAATTGCATCAGAGAGTAGTTAATCAAAAAGAAGCTATTACCCAAGTTGCCAAAGCCATTAGGCGAAGTCGTAGCGGCTTTGGTAGGGCAAATGTGCCTATTGGCGTATTTCTTTTTGTTGGCCCAACCGGAGTGGGCAAAACCGAAACTGCCAAAGCTTTAGCCGCTAGTTTGTTTAATAGTGAATCATCCTTAGTTAGAATTGATATGAGCGAGTATTCCCAGCCGCACAGTTTATCTCGTTTAATTGGGGCGCCGCCGGGTTATGTTGGTTTTGAGGAAGGTGGCCAGTTAACTGAGAAGGTTAGGCGCCAGCCATACAGTGTTATTTTGTTTGATGAAATTGAAAAAGCCCATCCGCAACTATTTAATGTTTTCTTGCAAATATTTGACGAGGGCAAGCTAACCGATGGCCAAGGTAGAACCGTGTCTTTTAATAACACCGTTATTATTTTGACCTCAAATATTGGTAGCAGTGAAATTGCCGCTAAAGGCAAGATAGACCAAGCTTTAAAAAAGATTGTTTTAGATAAGGTTAGGAAACTGTTAGCGCCGGAAATTCTCAACCGTATTTCGGCGGTAGTTATTTTTGAAAACCTTAAAACCGAAATGCTGCGCCAAATTGTAATTATTCAACTTAAGCAGTTACAAAAAAAGCTTTTACAGAAGAATATTAAACTTAGCTATGACGACAAAGTGGTTGACTATCTTGGTAAACACGGTTACGACCCAATTTATGGTGCCAGGCCGCTTAAGCGGCTAATTGATGAGGCAGTTATTGATGAGATAAGTTATCTGTTTATTGATGATCGGATCAAGGAAGGTGACAGTTTGCAAGCAACAGTAGCTAACGATAAAGTTAGGATTAATAAGGTTAATCACTAATGCTTTTTTATCAACTTCTAGCCCGATTTTTAACAGTTTGCTCGAAAATTTTTCTCAATCGTCCGGGTGGAACTTGGCCGGGGGAAATTGCTTTGTTTTTAAATTCACGGATAGGTTATTGGCTAAGGCCATATTTTCGGCAAATTATTTTTGTAATTGGTACTAACGGCAAAACTTCAACCACGGCATTTCTAACTAGTTTACTTGAGCAGTCGGGCCAAACTGTGGTAACCAACCAAAGCGGTGCCAATCTTTCCAACGGCCTTGTTTCTTCTTGTTTAACCCAATTACCACTTTTTGCTAAAAAAAATAAGGCCACTGCTGTTTTTGAGGTTGATGAATATAGTTTGCCTGAAGCAGAGAGACAGTTTAAGGCGGACTATGTTTTAATATTAAATTTGTTTCGTGATCAGCTCGACCGTTATGGAGAAGTAGATAGTATTTCCCAAAAATGGCAGCAATCTCTAAAGCAAAATTCGAAAACAAAAATAATTTACCTAACAGCCGATCCTTCATTAGAAAAACTGGCCAGTTCTCTGCCAAACCAAAGGCAGGCTTATCAGATTCCAGAGTCTTTTTTAACTAAAACTGCCAAAATTGCCGGCGACTATCTTTACTGCCCGAATTGCCAACAAAAATTAAAATATGAAAAATATTATCTTGGCCATCTGGGAGTTTGGCACTGCCCAAACTGTAGTTTTAGAATAAATAATCAGGCTTTTAGTTTTTCCGAAAGAGAAGTTGCCAAACTGATATCTCTACCCGACTATTTGGTTATTAACTTGCAGGCTGTATATCTTTTAGCTCGAGAACTTGGCTTGCCAGCTTCTATTTTTTGGCAGGCGTCAGCTAATTGGCAGCCACCCTTTGGCCGCGGCGAGATTTATCAAGCAAAAAACCACCAATATGTTTTCTATTTAGGCAAAAATCCGGCCAGTTGGTCGACTGCACTTTTAGACATTAAAAAGAAGTGGCAACAAGGCAAAGCCGAGCTTGTTTTGGGTTTAAACAATCGTGTTCCGGATGGCCATGATATTTCCTGGATTTGGGACGCATTATTTACTTTTGCCGATGAAAAACCAACTATCAGTGTTTATGGTGACCGGGCTTATGATCTAGCGGTTCGCTTAAAGATTAACGACACTCCCTCCAGGCAAGTTTTTACCGATTTAAAAAAATTGAATACATATCTACAAAAAAGTAAATACAACCAAACTATAATTCTAGCTAATTATTCAGCCCTTTTAGAGGCGCGGCGCCTAATTCTTGGTCGCTCGCTTTTGTAGACAAAGTGCCCGGGGAGGGAGTCGAACCCACATGGACTAAAAGTCCACAGGTTTTTGAGACCTGCGCGTCTGCCATTCCGCCACCCGGGCGATTCCTAAATCAGCTTTTTAATACCTAGGCCAGCGTCTGCTCCCGACACTTACGGTCGGGATTTACTCGCAGTAAGCTCGTTTTCTTGCTAACTGCGACTACAACATTCCGCCACCCGGGCAAAAGCTGTTTTTATTTTACCGTGTATCTGCTACAATAACAACTTATGCAGTTTACTAGCGAACTAAAAGATAAGTCCAGCCATACCTTCAAAGCCGAGGTTACAATTCCTTGGAAAGAGATAGAACAGGCAAAAGAAAAGGCATTAACCAAGCTGGCCAAGTCTGCCGAGGTTAAGGGCTTCCGAAAAGGCAAGGCACCGTTAAAAGTTGTCAAAGACACTTTAGGTGACCAAAAACTACTTGAGGAGGCCTCAACTGAGGTTTTGGGAGTTGTTTATCAGGAATTAATTAAGGAGCATTCTTTAAAGCCATTTTCCGACCCAAAAATTACTTTACTAAAAGCTCCTCAAGGTGGTGATTGGCAATTTCGCTTTGAAATTGCCCAAATGCCAAAAATTAACAAGATGCCAGACTACCGAAAAATTGCTAAGGATGTAG
>CAZEVA010000060.1:0-4197 GCA_964515585.1 uncultured Gammaproteobacteria bacterium
ATCATTTTACTGACTAATTCAAATTTAATTTTATCCGGACAACCTACTTTTATCTCCGGGCTTGAGAGGTATTGGGGCAGTTTATCTATAGCTTGCTTCAAAGAAAGTTTGGTTCTGGTTAAATAAGCCAGTAGTCTCAATGAGGCCATCGCCCCATCATCGTGCCCATAAAAGTTGTCGACAAAAAAGAAGTGACCACTTAGCTCCCCGCCAAATGGAGCTCGTTCTTCTTTAACCTTGGCCTTAATAAAAGAGTGGCCGGTAACCCAAATAATCGGTTTACCGCCTGCCTTGATAATAACGTCGCTAACTTGTTTTGAACAAAGAGCGTTGTAGATGATTTTTGACTGAGGTAAAAAATCCAGAACATCTTTAGCATAAAGAGAGACTAAAGTATCGTTCCAAATTAGGTTTCCTTTATTGTCTACTACCCCTACTCTGTCGCCATCGGTATCGTAAGAAAAACCAAGGTCGGCTTTTTCTGCAACTACTCTTTTGGCCAAGCGTTCCTGCACTTCTCTTTCAGTTGGGTCTGCTACTCCAACCGGAAAGGTGCCATCTAATTTGGTGTTTTGTTCAATGACACTACAGCCAGCCTCTGTCAATATTGTTGGTAAAAATAAACCTGTGGTAGCAGCACAAGAATCAACCACTACTTTGAAATTGTTTATTTTCCCAATTCTTCGGAGAATGTCCGCCTTGTATTCTGGAAAAATATCTTTTTGAATATGTTTGCCTTTTGGTTCCCGAGAAAGAAATTTATCTTTTTTAACTAAATTTTTTAGCTCAATAATTTCCTCAGTAACCATGGTTTCTGAATAGCCAGTGCCCATTTTAAAACCGTTGTATTCTGGCGGGTTATGAGAAGCGGTTATCATAATCATACCTCTGGTTCGGAAATAGTATTGGGCAAAATAAGCAATCTGGGAAAGGGTAATGCCAATATCATAAACCGTAATTCCAGAATCTACCAATGCTCTAACAACATAATCGTGATAAGTGGGGCTGGATAAACGACTATCATAACCCAAAACACAGTCGTAAACTCTTCGTTGTAAGAGAAAGGTGGCATAACCTTTGGCAATGGCAGTAACTGTTTGTTTATTTAATTCTTTATCCACAAGGCCGCGCAAATCATAACCTCGAAAAATACTATCACTAATTGCAACCATATTACGATATTATCATAACTGTTAATAAAGTTAAGCTAATTTATTTTTTTAGTTTTGTCAATTCTAATTTTAATTATAAATATAGTGCAATAACAGTGTTAATCACTTGTTCGCTTTTAAGTGGGTTAATGCCAGTTTTCAGGCCTTTTTCGTAGTTGTAAAAACTGTTGTATAAGTTTCGCAGTTTGTCCGGCTCCCAAGATGCCAATTGCTGTTTGAGTTTAGCTACCTGCCAACTCTGATAGCGGCTAGAGATAGTGCCAGTTGCTAAAGTTATTAGCTCTCTAACTCGCCTTTTGAGCATAAAAAGAACTAGTTCGGGCGGATTTTTAATTAAGGCTTTTTGCCAATATTGATAGCATTGTCCTAACTTGCCAGGCCTGAAGTTATCCAAAAAAGTAAACAAATATGCCGAAATTTTAAATTCCAAATAATTAGCCTTGGGAAAAAATTGACGATAATACTTTGCTTTGCGGCTGTCCTCCTCCAAAAATAAAAAATCATTATTGCCAATATGTTTTTGCAAAAATTCAAGTTCTTTTCTTAGCTTAGCCGACATTTTTCCTACCCTAAGCTGATTCAAAAAAACATTTTTTCCTACAAATAATTTTTTTTCCGGAAAAAACCCAGGATTGGCTATTTGTTCTTCAATTGCCTGAAGGCTAAGCGGCTCTAGAAAAAAAACTTTTTGATAAAGGCGGCGGAACTCTAGATAGTGCTTATCCATGCTAATATTATCTTCCCCGTAGAAAACATGAATTCCCATTTCACATATTTTAACTAATTTTGTTAAAATGTGTTTAAGAAAGGAGATGAGAATATGAATTTAGTTGTTGATGTGTTTACCAGCTTTTATCAAAGAACTTTGGTTTACCTGCCCAATTTTTTCTACGGTTTACTGGTTCTTATTTTAGGAGTACTGCTGGCGGGAATTGTTAAAAAGCTTTTTGTTGGTTTAGTTGGCTTTTTTAAATTAAGGAAGATTCTAAAAAACACCAAAGTAGCTAATGAAAAAACTATTAGCGTTTGGGTAGAGGTGCTCTCAGAATTACTAAGATGGGTGGTTATAATCCTGTTTTTGGTGCCAACTGTTGAAGTATGGGGTTTATCCCGAATGGTAACTGTTTTGAACAGTTTATTGTTTTATCTTCCCAACGTTATTGTGGCTGTCATTGTGGGCTTGGTGGGTTATGTTGTTGGCAATTTGACTTATGACATTGTTTTAAACAGTGTTAAATCACTGCAGAAAAGTTTTGCCAAAACTATTGCTGCCGGAGCACGTTCTAGCATTCTCATTTTTACCGGGCTAATTGTTCTTAACCAGCTTGGAGTGGCTCAAGACCTAATTAGGATTCTGTTTACCGGGATTGTGTTTATGCTAGCTTTAGCCGGAGGCTTAGCTTTTGGTTTGGGAGGAAAAGAAGTAGCCAGAGACCTTTTGAAAAATTTGTTTAAGGATCTTAAGAAGTAAGTGTCGTAAACTAAGGAGAAAAAATTTTAGTTTATTGTTGGCGGTGTTTTTTTGGTAAAATAATGGCTCTTTGAGAAAAAAACGCTGCCATCGTCTAGAGGCCTAGGACGCCACCCTTTCAAGGTGGAGATCGCGGGTTCGAATCCCGCTGGCAGCACCAGAATTATTAGCAATTTATCTGTTCAATACGTGGTCACCTTAAGCATGCTAATACCCATCGCTTATATTCTTCGATGGTTGAAAATCGTGTTTGATTTGAAAACTAATTACTATTTGATATATTGTTGTTACGGGTAAATTAGGTTCCCTCAGGTTTTTTTGAAAAAACATGATTATGAAATTAGACAAGACAAAAATCGCCATTTTTAGGGGTAAAAAAATTCGTCGTCATTGGGATGATAAAGCTGAAAAATGGTGGTTTTCCGTAGTTGATGTAGTGGCAGTCCTTTCTGAAAGCACTAACCCGCAAGTATATTGGCGTGTATTGAAAAAAAGACTTGTTGACGAAGGCTCAAACGAAACCGTTACAAAATGTAACGGTTTGAAAATGATAGCTGCGGACGGAAAAATGCGTTTAACTGACATTGCTGATACTGAAACAATACTTCGTATTATCCAGTCAATTCCTTCTCCCAAAGCCGAACCATTCAAGCTATGGTTAGCTCGTGTCGGTTATGAACGGATTGAGGAAGCTGAAGACCCTGAAAGAGCGATTCAAAGAGCAATGCACTTCTACTTAAAGCGAGGTTATTCCAAAGACTGGGTTAACCAAAGATTGAAAAGTATTGAAATCAGAAAAGAGTTGGCTGACGAGTGGGAAAACCGAGGAGTTAAAGAAAGCAGCGAGTTTGCCATTCTTACAGATGTAATCACTTTCGCCTGGGCAGGTCTGAAAACCCGCGACTACAAAAGATTTAAGGGGCTAAGAAAAGAAAATCTACGTGACAACATGACCAACTTAGAGTTGGTTTTGAACATGCTTGCCGAGGCTTCCACAACAGAGATTTCCAAAAAGGTTGGACCAAAGAGTTTTGAAGAAAACAAAAAAGTTGCCAGAGAAGGTGGGTCAATTGCAGGGACGGCCAGAAGAAAATTAGAAAAAAGAGTTGGCAAGAAAGTCATTACAAGGTTAAATGCCAAGAAATTGAATCGTTTAATTCCAGACAAAAGCTCTGGTGAGAAATAATGGTTTATATCAAAAACATGAGTATGATACAAAAAATTAAACATTATTTTTTTTATCCAAGGGTTCACTTCAATCGTTTTCAATTCAATCTTGTAGCAGTATTTTTTCTGACACTGGGTTTAATTGCAGGAACATACCTTACACTTTCAAAAATATTTCCAAACATCCATGCCTTGAATGATACCTACAAAATATGGACTTTTGATGAAGCAGAAGAAGGAAACTACACATACAACTCAGACATTGTCACAATTGATGACAATGGTGCACGTGTCAAAAACAACATATCAAACACAGGATTTGAAACAGACCTTACAAGCTGGACAGAAGAACCTTCTAGTGGATACACCTTAAATGATGAGTTTACT
>CAZEVA010000061.1:0-2826 GCA_964515585.1 uncultured Gammaproteobacteria bacterium
TGCCTCTGCCCGCGCCCGCCCAGTTTATCCGCCTGAGTAATTACCAAATCGGGGATGGAACGGAGCTTGCTAAGAACCTTTGCCCCAAAGGCGCCGGAAGAAAAATAAATGTATTTCATATAGCCATTATAATATATAATTTGGTATGGCTTTTGAAAAGGTAAACAAGGTACTAGCAAGGTTTGATCCCCAGTCCGGTAAATATATCAGTCGTGAGTTTCAGTCTTATGGCCTTTATTTATGCGCAAAGCTTGAAGACGCAAAGCACAAAACTTTATATTTACGACTAGCCAAAACCACGCCGCGCTTTTTGCTCGACGAGGCTTTATCATTTGTTTTAGATAGTAATGCCAACAACAAAGGGGCTCTATTTATGTGGAAACTAAAGCAATTAAAAAAACTAAAAAAAGATGCTCAAAAAGGTAAAGCTAAATCTGGTTAGATATTTTCCATGGATAGTGATCATTTTGGGAATATTGGTTTATGGTGCCGCTCTTTTTAATGGCTTTGTGTGGGACGATGAGGAGCAGGTGGTTAATAATATAGCTATTCGCAGTTTGAGCAACATTCCTTATCTTTTCAGCCAAAGTACATTTAACACTGGTGGCAGTGCCGGTATGGGCGGGATGTACTACAAGCCCATGATGCCTTTATTGTTTACCTTGATTTATCAATTTTCCAGGCTTAACGCTTGGGGTTATCATCTGGTGCAAGTTATCTTTCATCTTGCCAACGTTTATTTAATTTACCTAATCCTAAAAAAATTCATTCGTCCTCTCTTTGCCGCCCTGGCAAGCCTTTTATTTTTAGTTCATCCGGCCAATGTAGAAAGTGTGGCTTACATCTCTGGCTTGCAAGACGTGCTATTTATGTTTTTTGGCCTGCTGGCTTTCTGGCTGGTTTTACAAAAGAAAACTCTATCTGAGAAGCATTGGCTACTAACGTTTGTTTTGTTGCTAGCGGCTCTTCTTAGCAAAGAAACCGGAGTATTGTTTCTATTACTCCTGCCAGCCTATTTTTTCTGGTTTAATAAAAAAGCGCTTAGGCCATACTTTCTCTATTTAAGTTTACTGGTTTGTTTGTATCTAATTTTGCGTTTTGGAGTAGCCAGTATCAGCGCTAATAGTCAGAAAGTTTATCCGATTATGGTAGCTTCTTTTTGGGAAAGGCTAGTAACTATTCCCAAAATTATGTTTAACTACCTGAGGTTGATCTTTTTTCCTTTTGGTTTGGCTATTTCGCAAAATTGGTCTGTGAAACAAATTTCGTGGTCGGAGTTTTATTTGCCCTTTATAGTTAATACTGTTTTTTTTCTCGGTTTACTAACATTGCTTTGGCGACTAAAAAAGCCCATTTTTTGGTTCTTTGGCTTTTTACTGATAATTGGCCTAGGAATGCATAGTCAGCTGGTGCCGCTTGATATGACTATGTCTGAGCGCTGGTTATATTTTCCTTTATTTGCTGTTCTGGCAATAATCTATGTCCTGATTGATAAATACAAGAGTAATAGTAATATAATAGTTATTATTAGCTTGGTTATAATAGCTATTTTTAGCGTTCGTAGTTTTTGTCGTGTATTAGATTGGAAGGATGGGCTTACGCTTTATAGTAAAGACGAGTCTCTGGCTAAAGGCAGTTTTGATTTTGAAAACAACTTGGGAGTATATCTGCTTCGAGCGGGAAAGCGTGGTCGAGCACAACAGCACTATTTAAAGTCCACTCAAGTTGCGCCGCATTGGTGGACTAACTGGAATAATTTGGGAGTTACCTACCAAGCTCAGGGTAAGCTAGCTCTGGCGGAGCGGGCATATTTGCGAGCCATTAGTAATGGCGACTATTACTTGGCCTACGAAAACTATGCTTCACTGCTATTTAAGCAAAAAAAATATCAGAAGCTGATAGCTTTTTTAGAAGGCAAGGCCTTGCCAAAGTTTCCCTACAATCAAAAACTACAAGAGCTTTATCAGTTTACAAAACAAAAAAATGCTCGTTGACACTCATTGCCATTTAAATTTGCCCGAACTTTCAGGAAGAGTAGAAAAAACTATTCAGAAAGCCAAGCAGTTTGGGGTTAACCAATTTATTGTTCCGGGAATTGATGTCTCAACCTCACAAACAGCGGTGAGGCTTGCACAAAAATATCCGTCAGTCTACGCAGCTGTCGGCCTCCACCCTTCCCAAGCCAAACATCACCCCGGGGGTGATTCGGAGCTACTTAAAGAGCTAAAACCCCTAATTTTTCAGCAAAAAGTAGTAGCTGTAGGAGAGGTGGGAATTGATAAGCATGAGAAAACAAGTTTTGAATTGATAGAGGCACAAAAAAAAATATTGCGTCAGCAAATAAAGCTAGCGCTTGAGTTTGATAAAGCTCTAATTTTACACAACCGGTTGGGAACCGAGGAAATGCTTATAGTTCTTGAACAAAATTGGGACAATAAATTGGCCAAACGTGTTGTTTTTCATTGTTGTCAAGCTGAAGAAAAACTACTAACGTTTGCTTTAAAGCACAAAATCTATTTGGGGGTTGACGGAGATCTTAGCTGGAGTCGCAAAAAACAGCGTTTTATTGAAAAAGTGCCGCTTGACATGCTGGTTTTAGAAACTGATAGCCCCTATCTTAAACCAAAACCTAATTCAAACTGGCCAAAACAATTGAAATATCCTGAAAGCCTAACGAACGAGAGATTTAACGAACCCAAGAATATTGCCATAATCGCCAAACTAGTAGCCATAATTAAACAAGAAAAGGCTGAAAAAGTAGCTGATATAACAACCCAGAACGCGCACAAACTGTTCAATTTAGATTGCTACATTGCTCCATATCAC
>CAZEVA010000062.1:0-5988 GCA_964515585.1 uncultured Gammaproteobacteria bacterium
GCCCGTCCCTATGAGCGGCCCAGACAAAAGACAACGAGGTTATAATCAATCAGAGCTAATTGCTAACTATCTAAATTACTACTTGGCTTTACCAATAAATAGTTGTTTAATAAAAACCAAAAATACCAAAAAACAATCAATGCTACAAGGTTTAACTGAAAGGCGTCGGAACATAAGGGGTGTTTTTCAATTAAAGAAAAATACAGCTTTAAAAGGGCAAAACCTTGTTTTGGTTGACGACGTTATTACTACTGCCGCCACTATTACCGAGGCGGGTAAAGTATTAAAAAGAGCAGGGGTGGAAACACTAATAGCCTTTTCTTTGTTTAGGGCTCGTTAAAAAGGAAACTCTATTTTTTTAATAATTTCCCTAATTTTACTTTTCTTTATTTTTGCCTCTTGATAAACATGGCCGCCCATTGGGTAGGAAAATAGTTCTTTTTTTATTGGTCCGGTGGTGAGAGTGTATAGTCCGGCAATAACGTACTGGGTGAGAAAATTAAGATAGCCAATTTTTTCTGGCCGTCTAAAAGAGGGATAAAGAATAGGTTTTTTTAAAACTTTAAGAAGTATTCCGTTTTTTCGGGCTCTTTGTACAAGGTCGTGGTCTTCAGCAAGTTTTAGTTTTGGATCAAATCCCCTAAGGTCGGCAAAAACTTTTCTCTCAACAACAATATTAAATCCGGGAGCAAAGGGCTTGCCCATAGTGTTTAAGATATTAATGACAAAATTGGTAAGCTCAATTAGCATCAGTTGTGTTTGAGAGTCGTTGTTTACATCGAGCTTGGTGGTAAACAGATACCCGCCCTCTTTTTTTATTTGCTCAAAGAGG
This sequence comes from uncultured Gammaproteobacteria bacterium, assembly GCA_964515585.1. Lineage (GTDB taxonomy): Bacteria > Patescibacteriota > Microgenomatia > UBA1406 > UBA1406 > UBA1406. The sequence continues at coordinate 833 of CAZEVA010000062.1, forward strand.
GTTTTAAAATAGTTTTGAGGAAGAGAAACGTCGGCATCAAAAAAAACTAAATACTGCCCCTTAGCTTTTTTACTGCCGAAATTACGCTGTGAAGACACTCCTTTGGCTTTGTGAGAATATAGCGAGAGAGAAAGTTCGTTAGTAAATTTTTGGGCTTTTTCTAAAGTTTTGTCTTGGCTTTGGCCGTCAATAATTAAAACCTCAAACTGTTTGTAACTTTGTTTGCAAAGATTGTTTAGTAGTTTTGGTAAATAGGCTTCTTCGTTAAGAGTGGGAATGATTACTGAAAAAAAGGGCTCTTTGGTTGTCATTAGTAAAATTATATACTAACTAATAACTATGAGGCAAATTATCGGTTGGCTAATACTAATAATTGGCTTTTTCATTTTAGGTGTGTATCTTAACCATTTTTTTTCTAAAAAAACCCAAACCTTGTCACCGGTTCCTAGCGACGAAGAGATAAGGGTAATAATGCTTACGCCGGTTCCAACCAAAAACAAAAATTAATTTGTGTTGATTTTAAATATAGTAAGCCCGTCTATTCCTAAGAAGCTCTCAAGAATAATCAGCACGAGGTAGCTAATAGCAATAATTCCTAAACCTAGTAAAGCTGAAAAAAACACACCCTTAGCTTTTTTGAGTTTTTCTGGGCTGTCACCGGCAGTAAGCCAGGAAATTGAGCCAAAAACAAACATAGCTAAAAGAATAATAAAAACTAAGCCGGCCAGTGAGTTAAGAACCATGGAGAACAAAACCTCTAAACACTCAAGAGTAGGGACGCCATTTACGGTACACTTTCCCCAATCGGTCATTTTTTGATTAGTTTACTGTAGCAAATTTGCTTATTTTAATTGGTTCGGTAAAACCAAGGCCAAAGCCAAAGATCTGCTCAATTAAAACCACAGCTCCTAGTACAACAAATAAAATAACCAAACCAGTTACCGCAGTGGTAATTTTTTTTCGGGCTTTCTCAACCTTTTCTTTATCGCCACCGGATTGAATCCACTCTAGCGCCCCAAAGATGAGGTTATAAAGAACAATTAGCCCTGCACCTACAAAAACTAGTTGTAGTGCCCAGCCTAAAATATTTCCTAACCCCAGGGCATTCCACTCGGGAAGAAAGTCCGGTCTGGCAACAGTCTCGTCAACGGCGGCTGCGGCTAATTGAGTCCTCATATTTTTTTGTATTAAATATTAATTTAGTTGTAAATATACTTGAGTATTTAGAAATTGTCAAGCACATATAGCTTGTTTTGATGCAAAAAAATTATTTTTTCATCTTGAAACACTCCAAAATGCCGGCATTTTTTTAGTTTATTGTTAAAAACCGACTTTATTAATTTTCCATCCTCGTTAAGAACAATAACGCGGCCATTGGTGTTATCTAGTAGGTAAACATAATTGGTATCGGGGTTTTTATATATTTGGGCGAAAGACTGATAATCTAACTGATCTAGAGTTTTGTAACTGTCTAGCGCGCCGGCAGTATATTTATAGACTTTGTTGCCAAGTAAATAAACAGAAAAATCAATAGCCATGCTTTTTACTGCGGCCAAGTCTAGGCTTTGGCCGCTTTGGAAGTAACTAATAGCCGAACTATAACCTCCTGAGGCAGGCGTAAATTTAAAAATCTCGTCTTTGGTGGTGCTTAGTAAATACACGTTACTGTTAAAAACACTCATATCAATAATATTTCCCCAGCTTTTTTGATAGTTAACAATTTTGCTGAATTTGCCATTAACCTCTTTGTAAAGCCCGTTTTTCTGACTATATAGGAACAAAGTTTGATTATATTCGGCTACAAGCTGTCCTTGAGAAAACTTTTCGAAACTAACCTCAGAGACATTTTTGTTGTCGATGCTGACTAGATATGCTTTTTTGTTTTGGTTGTCCAGGAGGGAGAGGTTTTCACTACTTACTTTCAGATAATTGGCGGTAGCCTTCTTGTCGATTAGGGAAAGGTCAAAAAAAACTTTATCCTCACTACTTTGGGCGCTCCCATAAGTATTTTTTAAGGTAATTATTTTTTTGTTAAGCGGCTTAATTTCGTTTTTTTGTTCAGGATATTTTTCTAATAACTGCTCTATTTCTGCTAAAACGGTTTCTATTTCGCTGGCCGCCTCTGTGGGCTTAGATTGCAAGCTCTTTTGCAGGCTTTGATATTTGTTTTCTAACACCACTAATTTCTCTTGAAATTTTTTTTGTTTTTGTTTCTCCAGTGTTTTTGAAAGAACTCCAATCCCTTGAATCAAGACTGCCAGCAATATTATTGCCAAAAGGCCGATTTTGAGCCATTTTGTCTTTGGGGTTTTGTGTTTTTTTTCAATAATAATTGGTTGAGAGGTTTCTTCAATTGTCCCAATTTTTACAGCTAGTAAAGCTCCTGGTTGAGGTGAATAATCCTCTTTAATTTGGTTAATAATTTCTTTTGGTTCGCCAAACTCGAGTTTGGTTTTTTGAGTTAAATGCTCAACAATATCCTGGCTGGTAAAAAAATAAAAGTCAGAAGCCTTAATTTGGCCGGCCAAAGCAGAGTTATTTTGTGAGGCAGAGTAGAGTTGTTTTTGCCTTAAAAGCAGTAGTTGGGCTCCTTGGGCAAAGGTATATATCTGGCTTTGTTTAAAATAGCCAACTGAAAAAGCCGCTAGTTGGTGTTGGTTAATTAATTTTTGAGAAAGGAGTTGCAAATCTTTAGGGTTCATTAAGAACTTTTCCTTAAACACTGATCTGATTGATTCGGTGGCAAGGCGCAGTTTGTTTTGGGCGTCAGTCGACCTAATCTCTAAGACGCCAAAATAACTTCCCTCAATCACAAAACCAGCGGCATAGTTTTTGGTGTTTTCGCCAAGGTAGGCGGCAAAGGTTTTGTCAACACTACTCATAGAAAAAATAAACTCATAACTACCATAAAGACACCAATAAACAGCTGTAGTAACGAAAAAGAAAACAGAAGCGGTTGGGGTGGAGGTTCGTTGCTATTTGGTTTTTCCAGTAAATGGTAATATATGAGGGTATTTTTTTTCATTTTAATAATTTGTTGCTGGTATATTAAGCTATAACCAAAGTACCCAAAACTAAGTAAAAAAGCAACTATTTTGAAGATAAGTTTTGGCCAATTTATCTGCTCAAGAATTGTTAGGGCGCTTTGTGTTTCCATAAATTCTCATGTTGGAATTTATAATTTTAACTACTCTTTCTGGATCTGGAACCCGAAGGAATTCAATATTTGGAACCTCTCCGGCAGTTTGAACATAGACATTTCCATAGTTGAAGATGCTAGAGACAAGTCCTAGGCTCTTTTTTTCAATCTCCTCAACCTTGGAAATAGTTGTTGCCGTGGTTGACGTGTTTAGTAAATTATTAGCGTCGACGTCAACAATCTTACGATTGGTAACTACCCCTAAGTTAAAATACCAAAAATAAAAATTCCCAAGCAGATAACTAAACAAAATCGCATAGTAAAAAGAAACAATAAATAATTCCTGATTTATATCTAGGTTAAGAAGTGGTAAAAAGCCACCAAAAACAAAAGGCAGGAAAAAGAACAAAAAAGCTATTAATAACCAACCAACATTAGTGATGGGATGAGCGCGCAAAATTAAAAGCACTTTCTCTTGTGATTTTTTGGCCTCATTTTCGTAATCTTGGGCCTGAGAAAAAGAGTGCCAAAGTTTGTGAATAACTGCCATAGTAATACAAATTATACTAATTTATTGACATTGCAACATAATTGTCTTAAAATGGACTTTACGTTAGTAGTTCAGGACAGAAACAAAATGGCGTTATTATTGCAAATATTACATTTTCCTCATCAACTCACGAGCGATGATGTTTTAGTATCGAGATAACCCCTTTTTGTTACTGGTCCAAACAATATATAAATAATGTTTGATCTAGTTTCAAAGTTTTTTCCTAATTTAAAAAAAGAGCGTGACCAAATACTCGAAGAGGCTCATCGCCGGGCCGATAGTTTAACCGGGCAAGCACAGAGTAAGTTATCCGAGTTGTCCAGACAAATTGCCAGTTTGGAAAACAAGATATCAAAGGAAGAAAAGAGAATTTCTTCTGAAAGAAAAGATTTAGAAAGGCTAAGACAGGAGTTGTCAACAAACAATCAAGAGTTAGAAAAAGAAAAAAAACTACTTGAGTCTAAAAGACAAAAATTACTAGAAAAGTTTGAAAAGCTGGCTAAGCTTACACCTGAGCAAGCAAGAGAAAACCTTTTGGCACACTGGGAGCAAAAACTATCTTTGAGTTTGGCTCAGAGAGTAAGAGAAACAGAAGAACAGATAAAGAAAGAAAGCGAACAAAAAGCCAAAGAGATATTGGTAGACGCTATGCGTTTTGGCACCACCGATTATGTGGTGGAGTACACCTTGTCAACCATTACTCTCTCTGGTGATGAGTATAAAGGCCGTATTATTGGTAAGGAGGGCCGCAATATTCGTTCCTTTGAGCTGGCCACCGGCGTTGAGGTTGACCTTGACGAAGAGGGGGTTGTAAAGCTGTCTTCATTTGATCCGGTTAAAAGAGAAGTAGCTAGAGTGTCTCTTTTAACCTTAATAAAAGATGGGCGTATTCAGCCGCAAAGAATAGAAGAAGTGGTTAAAAAAACTAGGGAAGATATTAATAAGATAATTTATAAAGAGGGGGAAAAACTTTGTTACGATGTGAAGGTTTATAATTTGCCCAAAGAAATAACGGAACTTTTGGGTCGCTTTAAGTATCGCTTTTCTTATGGCCAAAATATGATTCAGCATACCTTGGAGGAAACCCAAATTGGAGTGGCTTTGGCTCACGAACTTAAAGCTGACGTTAATGTTGTTCGCCTAGCCTGTTTGTTGCATGATATTGGTAAGGTGATAGTTGATAAAGAAGGTTCGCATGTTCAGCTTGGGGTAGAGCTTCTTAAAAAACACCGTTTTCCAAACTCGGTGATTGAGGCGGTAGAAACTCACCACGAAGATAAGCCTTTTACTTCGGTTGAGGGAATTATTGTTTATTTGGCCGATGCAGTTTCGGGCGGACGGCCGGGAGCTAGGCGAGAGGATGTTACCGAATATATTAAACGAATTAACGAAATCGAAAACTTTATTAAGGCCAAAGAAGGTGTGCACGACGTTGCTGTTTTACAGGCTGGCCGTGAAATCAGAGTA
>CAZEVA010000063.1:0-3025 GCA_964515585.1 uncultured Gammaproteobacteria bacterium
GATGTCTTTTAAAATGAATATACTAAGCCGTTTCCTTAAATTGGGATTATTATTGTCTTTTCTTTTTTTAAGTCCTGTAGTTTACAGTGAGGAGGTTGAAGTTAACCAAACTACAGAGCAGATTCTGGAGAACCTATCTAAACAGCAAAAACCACAAGCGTTAATTGAAGAGGAAGCGAAAAAAGGCGGGCTACTTGATAGTTTAAGCCAGAAAAAAAGTGAGGTTGACTATGCTCACGGCTATCTTGTTCCCGAAGAACAGCAGGTATCAGAAAAAACAGGTTTTTGGGATAAAGTTAGTAATTTTACTACCGGCCTTTTTACAAAGTCCTCAGACAAAACTACCGGTTATGGGCAAACTTATATCCCTCAGGAAAAGGACCCTCTGGCAACAGGAAAAGGCGGCATAAATTTAGATTTTTTTAAAGCGGTTGAGGATACCCACGAAACCGTTAAAGACAGTTATTTGCCCCAAGCAATTAAAGAAGACAACTTGAATCTTACTCCAGAGGAAGAAGCGGCTTTTCAAGCCTTAACTCCTGAGGAAAAAGAGGTCTTTTTTCAGCTTACTCCCGAGCAAAGAAAGATGTATCTGTTTTTATCCAGAAAAGACAGGGAGGAATACTTAACTTCTATTGGCTGGACTCGAGTGAGTGGGGGAACTAGAGGCTCCTGGATTCGGCCAACTACTAGTCCGGCTCAAACTAAGCCAACTCCAACCACAAAGCCTGGAGGTGGGGAAGTGTCACCACCAACAACCGCCAGCGGCGAGGAATACAAGCGCTATGCTCAGTCGCTAGTGTCTACAGCCGGCTCCAGCTGTGGTTGGTCAACACAGGGGGCTATTACTACGACCTTAAAATGTACGAACGGTTGTGCAGTTATGATACAGGCAACTCCTATTAGCTGTTTGCAAGGCAAAATTAAGTCCGAAGTCTATATGGATTTTTTGAGGTCAGCCGATGGCAACAACTGGTTGCAGTGTGTTGGTTTGGTTGTTGGTATGGAGCGAGCGTTTGGCCGCAACCTTCGCTCAAATAATGCCAGAGAATACTGTAATAGCTTGCCGGCAGGCTATTCTTATGTGAATAAAAACCAAATAAAACCTCAAGACATTGTTGCCAATCAAACCGGAACTTGGGGGCATGTTATGGCTGTAACCGAAGTTTTAGCCGGTAGTGGGGGCTATCGGGTGGTTGAAGCCAACTGGGGAGTTAGCGGTGCCATTCGCGCTAACCGTATTATTAGTGCAGACGAAATTGACTGTGTCTTGCGGGCTCAGTAAAATGAAATATATGAATAAACAAAAACTACTACTGCTTGGTTTGGGCGGATTCTTGCTGGTGCTAATTTTTTTAGTTTTGCTCTTGAGGCTTACTCAGCAAAAGCCGGTTAAGCCGGCAACACCCGAAACAGAAGAAGTTACCGCTACTCCTTCGGCCAAGCCGGCGGCGGCGCTTGAGCTTGTTAGTGTTTTGCCCGCCAACGAAGCTTCTGGGGTTGAGTTGGAGCCGGTAGTAGAATTTACCTTCAATCGTTCAGTTTCTCAAGGTGAAGTAATTATTGAGTTTCTGGACAGCAATTTAAGCCAAGTTCCTTTTAGTTATCAAATTAGTGGTAAAAAGGTTAGCCTGGAGTTAAGCAAACCTTTAGTTCAGTCAATGGTTTATACTCTTCGTGTGCGCAACAAAAACTTGCATACTCTTGGCCAGTCGCTATTTCTCACTAAAACAGTTGACCCTCAGCCAGACACTGGGCCGCCGCCGGCAGAAATTACCAAAGTGGTTCAGCAAAATCGGCTTGAGCATCCGGATATTTTTCTGGCCAATCAGTTGCCGGTAGAACGGTCGGATTTTTCTATGAGAGAGCGTGTTGCCGACGGAGGCTATCTCCATTTTGTGGTTACCTCTAGCACTTTGTCGGGGGAAAGCCTAAAAAACAAGGTAGAAGCTTGGTTAACTGAACTGGGATTGACAAGCGAGCAAATAAACAGCCTCACTATTGAATACTCTCAGTAGGGGCAAAGCTGGTAGTTGGGGCAAGGGTAGCGCTCATACTCGACTGAGCCGAGGGGCTAGCAGTTTTTTTGGTTGGCGCTAAGGTTGCAGTAACAACAGTTTTAGTGATAGCAACTGTTTTGAGGGTATCGGCTTTTTCAACCTGACGGCCCAAATTCAAACCCAAGAAAAAAGTAATCATACTCAAAAGTAGTAAGCTGAAAATCACAAATCTGTGCATAACTCTATTTTACTCTATTTTTAGTGGAGCTTCTTCTTCTCTTTATGCTCGGTGTGCTTGCGGCACTTAAGGCAGTATTTCTCAAGCTTCAGCGCTGTTTGTGTATTAGTTTTGTTTTTCTCGGTTGTATAGTTTTGGCGGTTACACACAGTGCAAACCAAGCCAAACTTATTTCTCTGTCCCTTTTTCTTGGCCATTATCTTTTTCCTTAACTGTTAAGTGGGCTTTTGCCTTTTTTTGATTAATTAGTGAAAGAGGAACAAAAGGGAGGGTTTTACCGGCCCAAAACTGATTACCAATTTTTTTGTAGCATTTGGAACAGATCTTGATTTTCTTAATGGGGCCAGTTGTAAATTTAACGCTTAAGGTATGCAAGTTTGGTTTAAAAAAACGCCGGGTTTTCACCGATGAATGTGAAACCTGAAAACCTTTAAGTGTGCCTTTGTGACAAACAAAACATTTAGCCATAGAAGCTAATATTAACAAATGCTAATCGCCTTTGCAATCACTCCTGAAAATAGGGTAAAATAAAGAACTATTAACTGCCCAGGTGGCTCAGTGGCAGAGCATTCCCTTGGTAAGGGAAAGGTCGCGGGTTCGATTCCCGCCTTGGGCTCATGTTAAGCATTTTACAAAGTAATCCTTTGGTTTTCTTTATTACCTTGTTTTTTTTGCTTATCTCAGTAGCGGTTCATGAGTTTGCTCATGCTCTGGCGGCTGATAAGTTGGGGGACCCAACTGCCAGAGCCAAGGGCAGGCTAACCCTAAATCCGCTGGTACATATTGA
>CAZEVA010000064.1:0-3815 GCA_964515585.1 uncultured Gammaproteobacteria bacterium
CCTTAAACAAAAACACCATTCCTCAGGAGCCGTTTTCACCCTTTTATCCTTCGGGCATTCGTTTGGGTACGCCAGCTCTAACTACGCGTGGAATGCAAGGGCCTGAGATGAAAAAAGTTGCCTTGTGGATTAAAAAAGTACTAGATCAAATTAAAAATTATCGTATGCCTAAAGATAAAAAGACAAGACTAAAGTATTTATCTGACTTTCGAGATGAGATTGCCACGAACATACATATAAAGAAAATAAAATCCGAGATTAAACAATTCGCTCAAGAGTATCCCATTAATGCCTGGGAAGATTAGTTTTATAGAGAATCTACTTCTAAACAAACAGCAGGGCTCATGGTAGTTTTTATATAAACCTGCAAGAGATTCTTTTTTCCAACTGCGGAAGCAAAGGCTTGAATGTTTTCAATAAGCTGTTTTTCACTAAAGCTTAGCTTTCCAACTACCTGATGCATTAACGGGAACTTTGATTCGGTTTTGTAGTTAAGCGCCCCATGAGAAAATTTCTTTAGAGCTTCTTGTGGGTTGTCGGTTAAGGTTCCCTTTTTAGGTGAAGGCATTAATCCTTTGGGGCCAAGCGATTTAGCATGTTTTACTAATTTTGGCATATCTTTTGCTGTTGCTAACAGAATATCAAAGTCCAGCTTTCCCTCCTTAATCATTGATTCAACCTCTTCATTAAAGATGACAATTTTCTGGGTTTTGCCAGTACCATGGGGTAAGGTTACTTCTCCCTTGAGACCTTTTTCAGTGGTATTAAGGTGTAACTCTACTGATGGGTCAAATTTTTCAAATGAGATTTTCTTTAAAATAGAGATAGCTTCTTTTAAAGTGTAAGTTTTATTTTTGAGACTTTTTTTAGCTTTAAGATAGCTCTTGCCACGAGTTTTAGATTTTTTAACCAACTTTACTGTTTTAGGCTTGCTCTTTTTTTCTGATGGAGCCGAGGTTGGTTTAGTTTTTTTTTCGTCGATGGTTTGTTCTCCAACGACAACAGATTTCTTTTTTCCCATTTTTGTAGTTATTTAATAACATCAATACCCATACTGCGTGCAGTACCGGCAATAATTTTTTTTGCTTGGTCTAAATTAGTAGTATTTAGGTCTTCTAATTTTTTCTTAGCCAGTTCTTCAAGTTGCTGTTCTGTAAGTTTGCCAACCTTGTCGCGATTTGGTTTGGCTGAACCAGACTTTATTTTTAATAATGCCTTAATGCTTTCGGCAACCGGAGTAAGCTTGGTGACAAAAGAAAAAGTTCGGTCTTCATATATGGTAATCACAACCGGGATTATCATCCCTTTTTTGTCGCTGGTAGCCTCATTGTACTTACGCACAAAATCCATAATAGGCACGCCGTGTTGACCTAACACTGGTCCCGCAGGAGGAGCGGCAGTGGCGGCTCCACCAGGAAGATTAAGCTTAACTACAGCCTTAATTTTTTTTGCCATCTATATTTTTTGAATTTGTAGAAAGTCGAGATCAACCGGAGTTTCTCGGCCAAAAATAGAAATTAAAACTTTTACCTTGCCCTGTTCCATATCAACGGTTTGTACTGTACCAAGAAAATCAGTAAAGGGGCCATCAATAATCTTGACAGCCTCACCAACAGAAAACTTCGCTTTAAATTTGGGAGCCTCGTCTTGGGTAAATTTCATTATTGTTTGCACTTCTTTCTCGGAGATTGCGGTTGGTTTGTTGCCTGAGCCGACAAAGCCGGTAACTCCCTCGGTGGTGCGAACAACAAGCCAGCTGTCATCGTTCAGCGCCATATTAACCAAAATATAGCCGGGAAACAATTTTTCTTTTATCTGCTTCTTTTTGCCCTGCTTAATAGTAATAACGTCCTTCATGGGAACAATAATCTCAAAAATTTGCTTTTCAAAACCAAGAGTTTTGATCCGTTGTTCTAGTGAGGTTTTGGTTTTGTGTTCATAGCCAGCCTGGGTATGAACAACATACCATTTAGCATTTTGCTGTTTTATTGGTTCTTCTGCCTTGGTCATTTTTATTTAAGATTAAGAATTTTTTGGAGCAAACTGGCAAAAATATAATCAAAGACACCGATATAAGCTCCCAACAAAAGGGAAATTATAACAACAATACCGCAAAGTTGCAATGCCTCACGGCGAGAGGGCCAATCAACTTTTTTTAACTCCTGACCAATATTTTTAACAAAATTAGGATTAATACTTTGCTTCATTGTCATAATTATACATTACCTCTACTAGATTTACATAACATAATTCCTACTAGGAAGTTGGCTCGGGCGAGGTTGGCTCCAGCGTAGGTATCGAGGTGGGGCTTTCGGTTGGCTCAGGAGTTGGCTTGGGGTCCTGATTAACCCCAATATTTATTGTTTTTTGTGCTTGTTTACTTTTCTCATTTTCAGCCTCAAAGTTAAGCTGATAAATACCGTCTTCTAGATGAATAGTTGTATCAATAACAGCCTCTTTGGTTTCAAACTTAGTTTCATCACCTATTTTAAGACGAAAATACTTAAGCGGCAAATTAGTAATACTTTTGGCAAAGATACGAACATCATTTGAATCTATGCGCTGTTCGTTACTAGGCTCATTCACTTGAATGGCAATTTCTTCGAGATCCTTATTTGAAAGTTCGGTTGGTGGTTTGTATTTTTCATCACCTTGTTCTTTTGCCCAATTGTCAATCCCTTCCTGAAAACGATTACGACCATCTGTAGAAAGAGGATCTTGTTCTTTAACAACATAGAATAGTTTTTCGTCGTAGTCGTTACCAGCAATTTCGGTAGCGTTTGCCAACCGATTCTCACTTTTGGAAATCTTTAGTTTCTGATAATAGGCGGACTCACTCTTGGGTTCGGTACCCGAAATAAAATACTCACTGCGAACAGGACCTCCCTCATGCGGCAAACCACCAAACAAGGCATCAATCTCAAGGGCAGTAACCTTATCGGGCTTAGGCATTATTCCGTCCTTATAACCAAGAGAAAATGCATCTAAAAAGATACGCCGCCAAATTGGAGCGGCACCGCTAATACCTGAGGCAAGAGCCTCATTCATAGGCGAATTGTCGTTGTTACCTACCCAAACTCCAACGACCAAATCATTGCTATAGCCAATAGTCCAGTTATCTCTTTTGTCATCGGTGGTACCGGTTTTGGCGGCAACAGTTTGGCCGGCAATATTAAGATAGTTATTTTCTCCAAAACTAATTAGTCGAGCATTATTGTCGCTTAAAATGTGAGAGATAATGAAAGCTACCTCTTTAGTGAAAATATTCTTGCGAACCGGTTTCTTGGCTTTATAAACAGTTTTGCCACGAAAATCCTCAACCTCAATAATTCCTTTAAGTGAAGTCGCAGTTCCCTGATTGGCAAAGGCTGTATAAGCACCAACTAAATCCAGTAAACGCACTTCCCCACCCCCCAGCGTTAAAGATAAGCCAAAGCGTTGGAGGTTATCTTTTGTTGGCGCTAGTGAGCTCAAGCCAGCGTCATATAGGGTTTGCAATAAATTCTCTATACCAACATAGGCTAATACCTTTACTGCCGGAACATTAATTGAACTGCCCAAGGCCATTCTTAGTTGAACAGGCCCGTGATAAGTGCCATCGTAGTTTACCGGAGTATAGGGTTTACTGCTGGAGTCGCCGCTTACGAACTCTGTTTTCACATCCATAATGGGGCTCGCGGCAGTAAAGTTTTGTTTGAGGGCAAGAGCATAAGTAAACGGCTTTAGAGCTGAACCGGGCTGGCGTAATCCCAAAGCCGCATTAAACTTGCCAAACTTCTCGTTGTTAAAGTCGGAAGAGCCTACCATGGCTAAAA
>CAZEVA010000065.1:0-4674 GCA_964515585.1 uncultured Gammaproteobacteria bacterium
CTTTTAATGTTTGCATATAATTGGAAAGGTTGGCTTTTTTAAAATGAGTGAGGCGGGAATGAAGCCGGTAAGTAATCCTAGTAAATATTTTTTGGAATGGGAGGATAAGGCAATTGGCAAAGCCTCGATTGCGGTGCGGCAAGGAGTGCGAGTTGTTTTTGCTACAACAGAAACACTGGTAGTGAGTTCAAACTTACCCTTTCCCAAACGAGTAGCTAAGGGAGTTGATCAAAAGCGCCTAGAGTTGATTTTGGCCATTCTTAAAAAATATCTAAAGCTATCGGTTGATAAATATGATATTTATGTTAACGTTGCCGGTGGTTTGAAAATTAGCGACACCTTGGCTGATCTTGGAGTGGCGGCGGCACTTTACTCTAGTTTAACTGCCAAAGCGTTTGATCCCAAGCATTTGTTTGTAGGTGAACTTGGCTTACTGGGTAATGTCCGAAAAAGCAGTTACTTGTCGCAAATTGTTAAGGAAGCCAAAAGACTAGGCTTTAGCAAAATATTAAGTGCTCAAGAACTAGGAAATATTTATCGCCTAAAGCAGGTTTAAAAACTCTGCTATCAACAACATCTTTGGTATAATACATTCTGCAATGAACAAAGAAGCAATTGTTGCTATTTTAATTGGCATAGGCTTAGGTCTTTTTGGGGCTTTGTATTTTAGTAATTTCAGTTCCCCTGCTAAAAATCAGGTTAATCCGGAGGAAGCTTTTAGTAATAGCCGTTTAACTCCTCAGTTAACTACTAAAGCGGCCCGGCCAGCAGAGTTTAACAAACTGCCGCAAAGCGGCTCGCTGGTTAGCAAAAACAAACTGCAAATTTCGGGTAAAGCCGAAAACAACAATCATCTTTTTGTTTTAAATGAACTATTAATTGCCCCGGTTAAAATAGGTAACAGTCAGTTTGAGTACGAGCTTTCTCTTAAGCCAGGTCTGAATAAAATAATTCTCTATGATCTTTATGGTGAGAAAGAACAATTAAAAATGCTCAAACTCTTTTATTTTGAGGCTCAAGAAAGTGTTCTTAGCAAAAACGATGAGGAAAACTCAAGCAAAGAGGCCGATCTTCTTAAAAGTAAACTTGAAGACAAGGTGCTAGAACTGCGCGACAACCCGCAAACAGTATTTTATGGGCAAATAAAAGCTAAAACCGATAAGGGCTTTACTCTGGTTGACGGTAACAGTAGTAATAAAATCAATGTTGAGCCGGAAATAACTAATTTCTACCGGGTTGACAAGAGTTCACTCTCAAGTATTACCTTTGATAACCTTGAAAAAAACGATTATATTACCGCCTTTGTTAGTGATATTGGTGGTGAGAAAATAAGCTATACAGTTTATCTAGAACCTCAGACTACTGTTGTTGGTGGGAAGATTTCGAATCTTGATGATGATAATTACACCATAACCATTGTTAACTTTGATAAAAGCTCGGTTGGCGCCGATCTTGAGACAGAAACCACTCAAAATCTTTATAACTTAAAAAATCGGCAGGTTGTAAAAGGCGGCTTTTCAAAGCTGGCTATTGGTCAGCCGATTCTTGCTATAGTTAATGGCTCACAAGGGAGCTACTCCCTTTCTGAGTATTTAGTTTTGCAATAACAGATGGCAAGCTCTTATGCTCCTGCCAAAATATACCTAAAGAAATATGCTCAAGTACTAATTGACTTTGCTTTGGGGGAGTCAGCTAGGGGAGTGAAAAAAGGAGAAACGGTTCTACTTCAATACGACCAGCCGGCAGTAGAGCTGGCACTTTTGGTTTACCAAAGAATCCTGGAAAGAGGAGCTAATGCTATTGTCAACCAGAACGACACAGACTTTGCCAAGATCTTTTTTTCTCAATCGTGTTCACTTCAGCGCCGATTCTTTCCCAAACATTATTACCGCGGTTTAGTAAAAGATATCGATCATAAGGTTTATTTGATTGCCGATAAAGACCCGCTATATCTAAAAAATATCGAACCACAGAAGATAACTGAGGCCATAGTGGCTAAGAAACCCTTGGGAGATGCTCTTCGCCGAAAGGAAGATGAGGGGAAACTTACTTGGACTCTAGCTTTGTATGGCACCGAAAAAATGGCAGCCGAAGCTGGCCTGAGCCTGCCCCAATATTGGCAACAGATAATAAAAGCCTGTTTCTTAAACGAGGCTAAGCCAATTAATAAGTGGCAAAAAGTAACTGGAGAGATCACTAAAATAATAGCTAAGCTTAACAAACTGCCAATTACCAAATTGAGAGTAAAGGCCAAAAATACCGACTTAACCTACTCTTTGGGTAAGGATAGAGCCTGGATGGGCGGGAGCGGGCGGAATATTCCCAGCTTTGAAATTTTTACCTCTCCCGATTGGCGCGGCACTAACGGACATATTTATTTCGATTTACCTCTTTACCGCTATGGGAGTTTGATTGAAGGTGTTTATCTTCAGTTTAAAAATGGCCGGGTTGAAAAAGCAGCTGCCCAAAAAAATGAGAATCTGCTAAGGGCAATTATTAAACAGAAAAACGCAGACAAAGTAGGGGAGTTCTCCTTAACTGATAAGCGGTTTTCCAGAATAGATAAATTTATGGCCAACACACTTTATGATGAAAATTTTGGCGGCAAATACGGCAATACTCATCTGGCTCTTGGAGCTTCATACCATGACTGCTACCGAAAAGAAGTGAGGCACCTCAAAAAAAAGGACTGGCAAAAGCTGGGCTACAACGACTCAACCGAACATATGGATATAATTGCCAAGCAAGACAGGGTGGTGGAAGCTACGTTGGTAAACGGACAAATAATCACTATCTATCGGGCAGGAACTTTTGTTTTCTCTTGAAAATAACAGCAAAGTATCCTATAATATTTTGATGAAAGAAAGAAATCCGGACAGACATCGTAATTATGAGGAACTGGGTTCTTTGATGCTATTTCCAGTTTGCCCTGACAGTACCCTTCTTGAGGCTTTTAGTTTTATTAAACCTCAAATATACAAGGATATGTGTCGTAGGAAAGATCCAAATATTCTCAAATACCGCCTACTTAGAAAACAGGTGTTAAACATCCTTGGTTTAAAAGACTTAAGCGAAGCACCAACTCTTTTTAAAGATGAGGCAAGAAAAAAAACTCTAAACGAAAACTTTATTAATATGATAACCAAACAATATGGAATAAGAGAGCTGGACTTTGCAGAAAGGGAAGCTTTGGTAGGCGACGCCTTTAGGTTAGCAGACAGGGTAGTTGACAGGTTTGAACATCCGGAAAACGGACTGTTTAAACAGTACCATACTGCCATAAATATAACTGATGAGGTTAGGGCGATCAACAATACTATTGATTTAATTTTGCTTATGTTTTCCCCCAGAGCTTCCCAAACAGCTCAATATGAAGCGCGGCGTAAACTGGCTTTGGCAGACATAAGTTTGAGAGTGCTCATTGATAAGCAAAAGAAAGAGAATGTGAACGACGACTTTTTGCGGATTTTAAACACTCATTTGTTCAATGGGATTATTGGCACAAGTGCTAATATAGAGATTCTCTCAACTCATTCGCCGAAAAACTATGAAGTAACTAAAATCTGCGAGTTACGGCCAAACGAAAAAATTGACAAGAAAGATTTAGGAGAAAACACTCGCTATACCAGATTAGGAATTAGATATCTGAAAATTGGTGATAAAAGTATTCCGGTAAATATCGATTGGCGAACAAAGAGTGACGAAGACATAGTTATTAAATTAATGAGAAAAAATGAGAAAAATCCACGGATTATCGACGACTATTTTGGAGCAAAAATGGTGTTTCGAAATAAAAAAGAGATTTACTTGTTTCTTGAGGAGATGCAAACTGTTATGGCCAAGTTGGGGATATGTATTAGCTATGACGATGTTTCTGACACAATTGAACAAGGTTGTCGTTATCAAACAAATAATCATGGTTCTTCAACTAAACTAGAGATAATAAAGGCGCACTTTATTCTTAATGGGCAAAGGATTGAACTACAGCTTCATACTCTAAAAAGTTTTCTTGACTATAGATATCATAAGGAAACTGGATTTGAGACTGCTTATTTATTTAACCGTCTGTTTGATTCTGGAGTGGTAGATATGATGTATCCGGAGAATGTTTATAATATCAGTCACCAAGCAATAAAAAAAGCTTTAATTAAGCATCAAAAGAATCAAATATGTGATACTGCCAGACTAACTCTTTCTAAAAAACGAGTTAAAAAATAACACCCTACCTTTTTCCTGCCATTTTATATAATGAGTAAATGGCATTAACAATCGTAATTCCGGAAACAATTTTTTCTAAAGGCATTAAATTTAAGGAGAATGAGATAATTGATTGGAGTCAAAAGAGCCTTAAAGAACAAACCGAAGCTGAAGTAGTAGTTGAAGTGGCCGACACGCTTGGTATTGAGGCGAAAGCAATATTCAAACATCTAAAAGCCGATTTGGGAGAGTTCTTGAAAGAGGGGCAGGTGCTTGCGGAAAAGAAAGGTTTGTTTGGCGGCCAAAAAGTTTTAGCTCCTAAAGACGCCGAAGTAAGGGGCATTAATCACGAAGATGGAACAGTTACTTTGGCAGTCAACGAAACTACCGATGTCCCCTTTGGTTTAAAAGCTAAATTTGTAAAAAAAGAGAAAGGGGGCAATCTCTTATTTGAGGCGGCAAGGGGAGTAGAAATTC
>CAZEVA010000066.1:0-4535 GCA_964515585.1 uncultured Gammaproteobacteria bacterium
TTTTCTTTGTTTTACTTTTTTTGGTTTTTAGAATTTTTTTTATGCTGCTTTCGGCCTATATTCAAATACTAATAAGCATTATTCTGGGACCAATGTATCTTCTTTTTAATGCTGTACCAGGAAAAAATACCTTCTCTACTTGGGCGAAGGGGCTGCTGGGGAATGTGCTTTCGTTTGTAGTGACCGCGATTATGCTTTATCTGTCTTGGGCCATTGCTTCGAAAATTCAAAACGAAAGTTTTTGGACACCGCCATTTATCTTTCAGGGAGTTGGTGTGTCAGAAGGAGCAATTGGTTTGATCTCTTTGGGAATTGTGATAATGATTCCGCAGGCAGTAAAAATGGTAAAAGAGGCTTTGGGAGTAAAATCGCAGTTCCAAGTTGGGCCGGGAATGATTCTTGCGCCTGTTACTCAAACAGTTCAGGGAGGCTTTAATTTGGGAAGTCAGTTAAGCAGCTGGCAACAAGTTATGGGAAAAGAAGGACTTGGAGGAAGAATAATTAGTGGATTAAAAATTGGAAAGAATAAATAATTTATCTTAAGAGTCCATTTCGCTCATTCCTTGTTGGATAGCAATGAGTAAAATCGTTACCATAAAAATACCTCCAAAAACGGCAAATTGGGAAAAGTCTTTTAGATTATTAATCCCGACCATATCATAAAGCCGCTTAGCACTAAAAGGATATTTATTTTCATATTTTATCTTGCCTGTCTGCCAACTACCAAACTTAGCTGCGGCTCCATACATACTACGCATAAACTTATCTCTCGCCTTTGGTTGTTCGCCTGGTGGTAAACTAGCAATTTTTTCTTCTACTTTTGCTAACTGTTCGTCAATTTTTTTAAATGTGTTTTGAAACATTAGGTCCTTAACCTGAGTTTTTTTTGCCTGACCAACATCTTTGCCCTCAGCGCTAAGAGGAAGTAGGCCTTTTTTTTGAGCCTTATAAATAAAATTTCGTAAGCGAATATAATCACCTCGCCCGGCAGAATGCCCATGGAATATTCCTTGACTAGGATTAGCTAGTTCGGCTAAACTTTTTCCAGAGTCCATAAATTTACGTAAAGATAAAGCATCTAAATACTTTAGATCACCCGGTGGTTTAACCATCATTATCCATTGAGTGATAAAATGTGAACAGATTTCGTGCCTATTTTGTTCAGTCCCGACCATTTCAAATTTTGAAGCCCCTTCTAATACTTTTTTTAAAAAAGCCTCTTCTGCAGCGTCCAACTCCTTTGATGTGGTGGCGGTTACTGCTCCTTTAAGCAATTTTAAGGCTTCTCCAAGCTCTTTTTGACCCTCAAGCTTGGTTTTAAAGTCGTGAATCATACGACCAGAAATACTCTTGCCACTTGGATCAGCACCGGTATATTCAGGATTAAAAGCAATAAACTCTTTAATACCAAAGTTGCATTTGTAGAGATTAAAGAGCGGCCCAGAAATTTTTTGTTTACTAGTGGTTATGTTGTGCAAAAAATCAAAGAGATCAACCTTCTCTTCTCGTTTTTCTCTCCCTTCAGCACCTATATTGTAATAACTTAATTGATTGGTTAAACCACGATTAATCTGCTTTAGAGCATCATTAAGATCTAGATACTGCTTGGCAATTTCTTTTGGACTGTTCGGATTATTATTAGAGGGAGACCTACACAAAGAGTCGGGACTAAGAGACTTAGCTCCGTAAAAATTTCGATAAAGATTGGTAGCAAACAAATTAAGTAATTTATCTGTATTGGCTTCTATCCTATGCTCACTTTTTAAGGTATTAATGAAACTCATGGCCCCCTGATAATGTTCTGAACGATTTTCAGGATCTTTTTGAGAATCTTCGACAAGCAGTTCTAGAAACTGCCTTAAGCTGAGACGATTATCAGTGCTTAGACTATGTTCGTTACGATTATAAAGAACATAGTCTTGAAAAGCCATAGCTCCTTCAAGAAACAGATGTTGAATTTCACGAGCTATAACCATCTGCTTCTGGATTTCTCTAGCTTCGGCAGTTATGGCAGTTAGAGTAACATTGGTATCAGAAGGAATAAGCCGCCTCATAAACTCGCCCTCATCGCTATCAAAGTCTGTTAGTTTTTCATATATATCTTTCTGCCATTCTTTCATGAATTCTTTATCATGTTGATGAATAAAACGAGAAAAGTCGTTGCGAGCCACAAATACTGTTGGAGTATATTCATAAACAAGAGAATATAGGTAGCGGCGCATATAGCTGATTTGAGCTTGGGCAACTGTTTGCTTTTCTCTACTATTGCCAGTACGATAACTGTCTCCAATTAAATATTTTTGAAATCCTGGTTTGCTTTCAAAGTAATTAATTAGAATATAAGCAAATTGGTCACCAACCTGAAAGGCTTTGTCGATAATATCTCTAAGCTGTTTTGGGCCTAATTGCTGGCCAGTATTAAGCTTGTCTATTATTGAGAGACTGTCAGAACCAGATTTTTGTTTAAGACACCAGTCCATAAAACTTTGGTGATCAAACATATCATACCGCCAGCCATTAAGTTCGCTAATGCCAATTGGCGGAGAGAGATGATTAAGACGATAGGCAAGGGGGAATTTGCCATCTAAACGACGTTTTAAAATGTCATCGTTCATTCCAAAATACAAGGTCTCTTGTTCTGCCTTGCATTGCCCGAGTATCTCTTGGGGCTGAGTCATCACATCAGTAGCCCCAAAAAAACCGCGCCTTATCTTCTTAGCTAAGCTACTAGATCCAGTTTTTTCAATATCAGCTTCAGCTAAATTATAAGCACCTCCAAAAATTAAATCGTTAATCTTGTATTCATGTGCAGTATCCAGCCAAAGGTAAAGTTGAAGGATAGGGTTGGTTTGCATCAACAAGGCTCTGGCAAACTCATCATAGATTACATTTTTTAATTCAGGGCGAGTTTCGGCTAAATACTTAAAAATTGCGTCAGCGGCGGCTTTGTTTTCTTGGCCAGGTTCGGCATTATTTCTTGCTATGGTAACCCTGTTTTTAATATCGGCCAAATTACCCTCAGCATCTTTGGATTGAAAATCCATTGGCGGGAGCATGTTTGATAGTTCAGCCGTTAAGTCTCCCATGGCAATGGACATTACTTTGGCAATGGCTTCGTAAACCACGATTTCGTCTTCTTCGGCATTTGGGAAAACAGTTTTCCAAGCTCTTTTCATATATAGGTCTTCCAAAGTAACATTACCTTCGTTTGAAACAGAAAATATTGAGGGTCTAAACTGACCATTAGCTCGAAATAGATTTAGCTGCCAAGCCTGATAATATTGCTGAATAATAAACATAAGTTGGCTGCCTTCGTTGCCAAGCTCAGCAAAAGCTGAGTTGTTTAATATATTAGCCGCTTTAGCAAAAGACTCAAGATCGCCTTCGGCTA
This sequence comes from uncultured Gammaproteobacteria bacterium, assembly GCA_964515585.1. GTDB lineage: Bacteria > Patescibacteriota > Microgenomatia > UBA1406 > UBA1406 > UBA1406. Next base: position 3,392 of record CAZEVA010000066.1, read on the forward strand.
ATTGTTTTATAAAATTATTGCTTTCTTGTGATAGTAGTTCTAACGATTTTTCTCGCTTTTTGAAGTCGGCCATCAGTTTTTCCATGCTAACTAGCTTTGGGCTTTCAATTTCTTGCTCAAAACTAGTAAAACCTCTTTCCGTTAAACCTGGAGTTGGCGATTCGAATTTCATTTTAGACACTATCCTCATATGTTGGCTAATCTTGTCTCCTTCGGTTATTTTTTGATAGGTTCCCCCTAAAAAATTAATGCTTTTTTTATTAAACATACCAGTAGCTATTTGATTTTCTAAGCGATTAACTAGAGAACTAAAAGATTGTGGCTTACTCTCTTGCTTTATATTAAATCGAGCATTTTTTACAAAAATTTTGTGCAAGTCGCCCAAAAGAATTTCTTCAGCCGCCTTTTGCCTAATATCAATCGTGTTCTCTTTTAGTATTTCATCAACATCTAGCTGTTCATTTTCCCTTCTTTCTTCTAAATTAGACTTGGTTTTGTATCTTAAAAAGATTTCTTTAATTTCTAAATTACTACTTTCAAAAAAGGTAAAGGCAACTAGAGAGCTATTTAGGCTGTTACTTCCGAATAACTCTGTTAGGTCATGCCCTGTGGCCCAAACGTTTTTATATTCAGGATCAGACCAATTCCTTAGTCTTAACTGTTTATGAAGAAAGAAATCATTAAATCCTTGGTAATACTCCTTGGCAGCTAGCCGAACTGATTCTGGCAAATTATTAAGTTTGGTGATGTTTTCCTGTTCTATTTGTATTAATTCTATATTAATTCTCCTGAGCTGCTCACCTGGATCCTCTGACCTTATTTCTTTTTTGGCCTTATCTAATCGCTTAACGATTTTGTTAATATCAAGCTCTAAGTATTCATACAACCATTTGCGTTTTGTATCTTTTGAAGCATTACTATCTTTAATCGCTTTTTCTAAATTACGATAAAGGTCAACAAATTCTAATACTTGGTTTTGGTCATTGCTATGATCTTTCTCTTTTAAGTCTGATATTTCTTTTATACGACTCAATAATTGCTCTTGATTATTTGGACCTGGCTCATGAGAAGGGGTAGAATTTTCTTCTGGTTGATTAGGATTTAAATTTGAATTATTTGGCTGACTTTCTATGCTATTCATTTT
>CAZEVA010000067.1:0-3133 GCA_964515585.1 uncultured Gammaproteobacteria bacterium
AGCCGATTGGTGCAGGTGCAGGAAACCATCCTGTAGCTGCTTTTGATTTAATGCCACGCTGGGAATTAAACGCCAAGTCTCGTATGTACTGGTTAGCCATGCCCAACTCTACGCTGATAAGCAAAACGTTGTCTGAGGGGTAGTAGCTGCGCTCAAACGATCTAATCTGTTTTATCACGTTGTTTTGCAGGAGCCATTGTATCTTTCCGCCATCTACTGGGTTTCTGGCTAAGCGATCTATCTTCCAACAGAGAATGCCTTGCGCATCGCCTCGCTCAATCCTGGCAACCATTTCATTAAAAATCTCCCGCCCTGGAGCTTTGGCACTTTTGGATTCGGTAAGTATTTCTATAATCTGCAAATGCTCGCGCTCGGCCAGCTCCTTTAAGAAATCTATCTGTGAGTCAATGGAAGCAACTTGTCTATCTTCTTGTTCAGAAGATTTTCTGGCGTAGAGGAAGTATTTAAATTTTGGTGATACCTCCTGGTTCATATTAGTTTTTGAATAAGTCGGTAGTGTTCAAGTAATAAACCAGTTTGCCACCGCTCGATATTATTATTCTGGCGATTGGGTGTTGCCAGGGATCGCCTGTTAGTCCATCTGGAAGCGAGACGCTTTTGTCTTCCCACCGCCATTCGTTTTGCGCGGGATTCACTGCACCTGGCTTACTTGAGATATATTGAGGTTGAATATCGGATCGGAGCATAAATTTTGTGTGTTCTGGGTCTCTACCAAAGTAAGCGAATGCTATTTGTTCGATTTCGTCTTTGGTCTTTAGCGGAGTCTCAAGCGAACCATTACCAGGGCAATTGCCTGGCGTTGTGGCATTGCGTTCTATTGGGTAGACAATTCCAATCTCCACGACCTGATTTGTTTTGATTGTCACCTGGTATTGGTAGACTTCGCATCGATCATTAATAAAATTCTTTTGCTGAAAAATATAGACTGGGCGATGCCATTCTTCGGGAGTGTTAGCTGTAAACCCGCCGTCATTTTGTTTGACGTTACTGAGGACTGAGAAGTTTGCAGGATGTCTTTTTTGCGTTATGTATTCGAGCTCCAGGTTCTGGTCTCCCATGAATGTCCTGATCGCAGATTCTGCTTTGGCGAGCTCAGCTTCGCTGGGAGGATTTTCGTTAACGAAGATTCTCCCGTCAGGAGTCTGGCACTGATCAGGATAATGCTTGATGGTTGGGAAGCCTGCTTTGTTGCATGCTTCGAATGTCGTTATTGAGGCTACGTCAACATTGCCTTTATTTTGCGGTACTTCGCTTAGAAGGTGATAAACTCCGTAACCTGCTCCAAAGACCGCTACAATGGCGATTACGGCGTAAATTTTGGCTTTTATTATCATATGTTTATGGTTAATTATTATTTTCATTGAATTTGGCCCTTTACACACATACATGGGCCAAAGGTTTAAGGAAGTCAAATAAACAAAAAGGGACAGCCGTTGCCTGCGTCCCACATTACCGAAGCCACGAGGACTCCGATTGTGGAGGAACGACTGCCCCTTTCAGCCCGCAATCGGGTCTTAAGAGACAACATTCCTCATGGCAATGTCGATAATATGGGACGCAATTATATTTTACGTCTTTTTGTTCATTTTTACAATGTACTGCTTTGATTTTTCCCCGATGTTTCCCCGATGGCTTACCGATGTTTTGGTATATTTTTGGTTTAAAATTGACGAAGTGTTGACGAAGAATTGTAGAAGCTTTGGTTTATTTCTGGTCGCCTTTCGGTCGCCTTTAGTCGCCCTATGGTCTAAAATCTATCCGTCTTTTGTCCGCCTTTCATCCGACTTTGGTATAAAACCTGTCCAAGTTTTATCCAATTCCCATCCAGTTATTGGTCTAAATCTACCCTCGTTTTGCCCCAATCTTGCCCTCCTTTTGGTCTACCTTTGGTTTAGTTTTAGTTGTGAAAGCGTTTTTTTGAATTCTAAATGTTCTTCTGCTTTGGCTTTCTTCACTCTTTCGAAGATGTATCGCGATTCAATTTTTTGCTTCCATTCTTTTCTTCTGATCCAGCTGAATTCTTTTGACTAGTTTATAATTGTTGCTCTTGATGGCGCTTTCCCAATTTTTTCTTCTATGCCTTTTAAGGATTGAGGTGCTTTACTTTTATTTGTTTGAATCTCTTTCCATTTACCTAACATTTTATTAACGCTTTCCATTTCGCAATAGAGAAGCCATGCCCAATATTGTCTTAGGTTTTCTCCGTCCATTATTGATAATTTTAATTTTAGTTTGTTGGTCATGATCTTAACTTTTGCATTTTTTGTCCTACCCCGTAGGCTTTATTTAAGCTTTATTAATAAATCTTTTTTAATCATCTTTCTTAATAAGGAGTTCATGGTGGTCTCGACCTTTGGTTCATGGTGGTCCTTAGCCAGGGTTCACTATGGTCTCTGGTTTGGATTAAAAATTATCGATTAATGCGGTACATTGTTCCTCCCAATTTTCCGCTTTTAAGAGGCTCTCTTTTGGTCTCTATTAATCCCAGGTCCTTTAATCTTTTCCTTACACGTTTGCACGTTGATAGGCCGAAGCCGAAAGACTCAAATCCTAAGCTTTTTCCGTCACGGTTTGAAAATGACTTATCTGTATGCCAGAACCATCCGTCTTCACCTTTGCCATACCTGTTTTCTAAATGGCAAAGCGTCATATAAAAATCCCGTTCCGCATGGGTTAGCTTTTTCTTTAATTCTTCATCGTCATAGGGTTTATGCGGTGCAAGAAAAAAGTTTGTCTTTTTCTTATTTATCTTTAGGTTTTGGAATGGGTTTGTTAGCATAGTCATTGTTATTGTTATTTTTTGGGGTATTCGGGAAACCAAAATGTATGGCTTTGCAGTACTGAAAAAAGGTATTGGCCCGTGTCGAAGCCTCGGCTGGTTCAAGTTTTACGCCGTACATGCGTTCGTATAGGTCGGTAAATTGTTTTATGGCTTCAGCTGGGAGTGGCATATCAGTTTTCGTAAAGACGCGCTTTGATCTGGCGGAGAGCCTCAAAATATCTGCGGGGTTCGACCTTTAATTCCCCGCGCCAATAATCAGTGATCGTTTCGTCTAAGTGTCCATCGCTATCTTTTTCAAAGAGGAACAATGCCTTTCTCGGATTTTCTTTA
>CAZEVA010000068.1:0-2732 GCA_964515585.1 uncultured Gammaproteobacteria bacterium
TCCCCAAGTAAAAACTGGCCTCTTGAAGGAATAATAAAAGAAACAGTTTTAGCTGTCGGAGGAAAACCCATCTTAAACAAAATCTTGCTTTCCGTAAAGACCAAACCAAAAGAAATCAAGGCAAAAAGCAAGACAAACAAAGAATTAAGAAAAACCGAACGAAGATTTTTGGGATAAGTTTCCTCACTTGAGGTCTTAACCTGACGGCATAAAGGGCAAAAAGTTCCTGGTTTTATTATTTGGCAAAAAAGACAAAAAGTCTTCTGTGGTGAGAAAAACCACCAAATAGGATAAGAAATAAAAACAAAAATCCCAAAAACCGCAAAAAAGTGAACCAAAAACCAAGAAAGGAACAAAAAGCTGATGGTTTTAAAAAATACAAAAATTCCTGGTAAAATCATTTTTATTCTCTTTTACCTTTCAACATAATACATTAAGACAGAGAAATCAATTAAATTACAAACCCCGTCTTGATTCAGATCACAATTTTTATCTTCAGGGTTGCGCCAAGAAAAAACCCAATTCTTAACCACACCAAAAAGTTCTACCAACTCTATTTTACCACTATTGTCAGCATCAAATGTTTTTAAAAAAGGAGGTAAGGTAGGAGTAGGAATTAAAGTCTCCTCTGGTACTATTGTTGGGGTTGGAGTTAAAATCGGAATTGAAACTTCTAATGAAGTTGGAGTAGGTGTTGGAGTAGGTGTTGGAGTAGGTGTTGGGGTTAATGAAGGCGTAGGTGTTGGACTCGGTGTCGAAGTTGGTATTGGAGCTAAACAGTTATAAGTATCAAAACTACAGGCGATGTCACAGGTTAAAGTTCCTCCGCTATAACCTAAACTTTCACAGGTTGCCCCACCTAAATCCTCTCCTTCACAATCTTCTCTCCCTTCAATAATGCCATCACCACAAACACTTATTTTAATAGTAGCGGTAATTAAATCCGAAAAACTCTCTTGAGCTCTAACGAAGCCTTTAAAAATTCCTATTAAATATAAACAAAGAAGAATTAACTTTAGCCATTTCATCCATCCGAGGATTTCTCTTTTTTGCCTCCGAAATTAATTTGAAAACCAAGATATTTCTTCAAACCCAAATAAACAATAATTACAGCCAGGGCAATGGCGACCCGATTTGACCAAGGTTGATTAAGCCGCCAAAAAGAAGCCAATCGGTAATAAAGACCTTGGAAAAAATTAGCCGGCTCAACGGTAAAATAAAGCTTGGCGGCAGCCGCTACACCAATTGTTGCTTGGCTAGAATCGGCTTTTTTAACTGGATGGCCTTCAAGATAGGCAAAATAATCACCAGGTTCTGTTTTAACCGGCAGATTTAACTTAATTTTAACTACCTGGGCTTCACCAGGCTTGAGATAAAATTCTTTAGGGGAAAAATCAAACCATTCCTCCTCCGCCCGAAGTTCTGGCTGATTTTCATGATAAGTTACCGCTACTCCATAATCTGACTCCTTATCTCCGGTATTAAAAACAGTTAAAGAGGGCAACTCATAAATCATTCCCGGCCTAAGTTTATCTTCAACTTGAATTTTTCCAGTACCAACACCGACACCGAGTCTGGCTAAACTTAAAGAAGGAAAAACAAACAAGGAAAAAAAGAAAAGGAGGAAAAAAACTTTCTTCATAATTTTTAATTTATCATCAAAGGGAAGGAGATTGCAAGAACCAATTTTAACTACTTGCTGTTGCCAGAACTGTTACCGTAACCGTTGCTTCGTCAGTACAAGTAGTAGTGGAAGGAACACCAATCTGCAAGTCAAACTCTTGGGTTCCAGACACAGCTTTATCCTCAGCCAAAGTCGCATAATCCGCTGTTAAGGCTGTCCAACTCGGCAAAGCGTCACAGGTACCGTTATTACAAAATTTATGGAAATATTGTTCATCTCCTTCAGTTGAAGCCAAAGTCCATGTACAACCTACAGTAACATTTTCTCCCTTAATATCGAAGTCTTCGGTAACATTACCAGTATTAGTAACCGTTTGGCTCTCATCAGCTTCATCATCAGTTGTATCTCTAGTACTGCTCGCAGCTAAGGCACCATAAGTAACATCTCCATCAGAAACGGTTAGTGAAATACTCTGGACGGTAACTGTAGCTGACACCTCATCTGTATCCGCTGCTTTTACTCCCAAAACAACAGCTAAAGAAAAAACACCAACTAAGAAAAAGGAAAGAAGAAGTTTTAAGGATTTCTTAAACATTAAATTTATTATTTCAAAAAATAAGAAAGCTTGTCAAGAGGCAATTTAATATCAAAAATTAATATTGGACTGCTTGAATAGTGACATTGACCAACTGCTCGCCAAAACAGCTTGATCCAGTGGGAACAGTAATTCTTAATTGGAAATCAACCGTACCGCTAGTTGCAATACCCGTGTCAAGCGTCTGATAACTAGTGGTTAGAGCCGTATAGCTTGTCGGCGGTGAAGAACAATCATTATCGGTATCATTACAGAATTGGTGAACATATTGGTCGTTGCCGTTAGTTGCGGCAAGCGTCCAAGTACAACCACCACCAGAAGCATTCTGACCTTTAATGTTAAAATTCTCTGTCACATTACCATCATTGGTCGCTGTTTGCATATCGTTTAATTCGCCCAACAAAGTGCTTTTTGAAGTATTGCCTGGCATCATGTCATAAGCTACAGTACCATCACTAACAGAAACAGAAATATTTACACCAGCCGAAATTGTATAAGTAATAACTATAATAC
>CAZEVA010000069.1:0-7015 GCA_964515585.1 uncultured Gammaproteobacteria bacterium
TACTATAGGCGCTAATAAGATAAGTCCACCTTTAAAGCCGTAATTAAAAACTTCAAATATCCCAGGGTAATAAAATCTACTGAAGACGTTAAATAGGCCAAAAATTAACAGCAAAACCGGCAAAATGGCGGCTAAAACTACTCCTGTAACCAGCCTTCTTTTCCAAACATAGCCTTTTTCCTTTAGTTGTTGTACTATAGCTTTTGCTTCTTCGTTATTTGTGTTTTTAGTGTCCAAAATTACGGTCGCTACAACCAAACCCAAAATGGATAGGCAGTTGGCCAGGCCTAGAATAGCTAATTTGAATATGTTTTTCCTTAAGTTTGGAAACAAAATCATACCAATAAATATTCCCACAACAACCGAAATAAAAGCATACAAGCCCAGGCTCACTAAGAGCGAGTTAGCAGCCAAAAAAGCTATAAACTGAGTTTTCACTGGAGTTTGCCTTTCAATCCACAGATCTTGAGTTAAGTATTTGGAGGGGGCGTTAATTTTAATTTTGGTATATTTAGCGTTTTCTTTTTGTCCGTTGTAAAAACTTTTGGCATCATACATCTCGTTGCTCAAATAATATTGTACTTTAGTGTAACTTTTAATATCAGAAAATATCTCGGGGGTAATATGGCCAATAACCCGCAATGTTGCTGGCACGGTTTCACTACCATAAACACTAGTTGGCAAAAGCGGGTAATACATTTTTTCGGTTGGGAAAGTCACTAGCAGGCCGCGTTGCTTTCCTAAATCTAATTCGCTATTATCAGAAATCACAATCGAAGGGTCTTCTTGAATAGCCTTAACTAATTCGTCCAAAACAGGCTTGCCCTTTTTCGAAAGTAAAAATCTTTCTACCAAGTCCTCAACTTCAATATAATTCCCTCTAGGAGGAGAAAATTCTACTGGATTTATAGGTTTGTTTGGAGAATGCATCAGGGGTTGACCTTGGTTTTGCTTGTTGTAATCTGTGTAAATTTGAGCCAGCTCTGGATATTTTTGTTTTAATTTGTCTAACAAGCGCTTAAACTTTGGCAATTCGTATTGGCTATAAAGATAATAACTTAGCTCTTGTTTTATTTGTTTTTCCGGCATAATCACTGCCATTGAGCCTATCCACGAAGCCACAAAAGAATAGTCTTTGCCAATGTAGTGGTTTAAAACTGGAATTGAGCCAGGCTCAATCGAGAGTCCTTTATCCTTTAAATAGTTATAAAGCCCGTTGGCGGTTTTAGCAGTTACTATTTCTGAGGTAATCCCTTTTTTTTCTAAATGCTCGTGAACAACAACATCTCTTTCAATATGTGCTCTCTCACCAGAAGGTGCTGCTCCCTGCGTCATATCACTATTCATGGTAGGATAAGCTCTTTTATTCTTAAGAAAGGGTAGAGGATAAATTTGAGTAGACAGTAAAATTTTTTGGGTATCGTCCAAGTTTTTCTCAGTTTTTTGCGAGATTTCTTCGCCGCTAATGTAGGGTAACCTATCAACAACATCAATTACCGTTTTTTTGGGGCTAGCCGGAACCGGAAAAATCCAAACCGCTTGGCTAAGGCTTGGCTTATTTAAGCCAATTGAGATAATCATTTTTTGCAAATGGCCATCATGGCTTATATAAGCTTGCTGGTTTGCTTCACCCGCCCAATCCCAGCGGCCAGAATATGGATCAGGCTCTATGATAAAGCCGTCTGCCAAAACAGGTTTGGTAAGTAGAAAAAGAAAAGCAAAAACAGTAATTAAGAACGCAAATATTTTTCTCACAAATTAATGGTATCTTTTTTCCCAGAAAAGTCAATGACTGATTGTTCTATAATAACAACGATGCCAAAGTTTAGTTTGTCGATAAAAAGTTTTGTTTTCGTTTTGATATTAATTAATGTTTTCCTAAGTGCTTGGTATGTTATAAACGGGGACATTGTTTTCCACACAGATATTGCTCGTGACTTTTTAGTTTTGCAGGATATTGTTGAAACACACAAACCAACGCTCATTGGTCCTCGATCTGGCGGTATTTCTGGGGTTTTCCATGGGCCGGCTTGGTTCTATCTCAATCTTCCGGCCTTTGTTATTGGCCAAGGAAGCCCATTAGTAGTCGGCTGGTTCTGGGTTGGTTTATCAATTTTTTCACTAGTGATAACTTATGTTTTTGGGAAGCGCTTATTTGATAAACAAACAGCTCTAATGGCCACTCTTATACTTTCAACTCTCTTGGTTAAAAGTACCAGCGCTTTATTTAATCCATTTGGAGCAGTTATTTTATTTCCCGTTTTTTTCTATCTTTTTTTTCGGTATCAGCAAACAGGCCGGTGGGCACAGCTACTCTGGGCATGGCTAGCACTGGGTTTTATTATCCAGTTTCAAATTGCTTTTGGTGTTCCGATACTACTGCTGAGTTTGTTATATTTATTTCCCAAGCTGTGTAAACAGCGCAAGCTGAAACATTTACTTACCTTAATTGTTTTAGTAATTCCTCTGTCAACTTATATATTATTTGAGTTAAGGCATGATTTTTTACAGTTGCGGTCAATAATTAGTTACTTAACCAAAAAACAAGATGTGGGTGAGATAAAGTATATAGAGCTGATTTTGGGGCGAATTAAAGGGATACTTGTTGAAGGAATACAACTGGTCCCCGAGAATTTTTGGCTAGGACTACCAATAAGTGCGGTTTTTATTAGTTTGCTAACCAATATTAAAAAAAACATTAACTACAGTTCTCGTTATTGGTTGTTTTTCTACTTTTATATTGGCTATTGGATTATTACCCTTGGTTACAAAGGAGTGGTTTGGGGTTATTATTATTGGCCTTTTTTGCCTGTTACAGCGCTTATATTTGCTTCCTCAAAAAAGCATTTGGGTCGATTACTATATGTTAGTTTGTTTCTTTACATATTGGTCTTAAACATATACAGCAATCTTAGGTTTGTTCAAGGAGCGGGCAATGGTTGGTATCATTATCAAACTATGGTTGACCAAATCTATCGTGATGCTGGTAGAGAAGACTTTGGTTATTATGTTTATTCTCCAGACCAGTTTGGATATTCAGAAAAATATGCCTTTATTTATCAGCAGAAGTTTTATCAACAAACTAAAAGTTTTCCTTTTCAAAAAAAGCGCTTAACCTACCTAACCATTGCTCCAGCTCCTTCAAACAGGCCTTGGCTTGATGGTAATTGGTGGAAAAAAGAGCAAGTTAAGCTTGGTAGCAAACCGATAAAAAAATTTAGAGATTCTGCTCAATTTGTAATCGAAAAATACCAATTAAGTAGTGAAGAGCAAAAAATACTTTCAGATCCAAACTTAATTCAAGACTTAACTTTCAGATAAAAAGCAGGCAAAAGCCGAAAACTATTCCATCCCCGAATTGGAAGTAATTTACTTATTTTTTCACTTTGAGCTCTTAAAATTTTTGCACAGAATCTAACCTAGGAAAAACTGAAGGTATGTTGTAGTATAGGAGAATATAAACTAAAAAAATTACATGGTAAATGGTTCAGTTGCAGAATTATCAATAGGGGAGCAGTCTGGAAAATTAACCAAAACCGAGAATCCAAAGCGAAAAGAGCAGATTATTCTGGATGTAGAAAAAATAAAGAACAAACTTGAAGAAAGAACTTCTTTAAGTAAGTTGCCAGCCATTAAGATACTTGAATATCAGCTAGATAAGAATTATCAAAATATTTTAAAGAAAGCCCCAAAAGTGAGAGATTTGGATATTGCCTATTCTTTAGCTGTAAGATTTACGAAAGGCATTTCTTTATACCAACGTATTTCGGAGCAAGGCATAGCTGGTCCAAAAGATTTTGAAAGGTTTGATGATCCTGAGGCTTTGGTTTCTAAAATGCCACAAGTTTGTGCAAAGTTATTACAAGCCGAAAAAGATATTGGAAGAATGCGCCCAGCAGTAAAATTTCACGAAGACAATGGTTGGTTGTATTTAGATCAAGGTCGTAGAGGAAAAACAGCCTATCGTATTTATTTATCACCAGAACCAACGGCCATAGGTAAAGTATTTTCTGACCTAGCAACAGAAATTCCTAGCGGTGTTAATTATCAAATGAAAACTTTTGATCAACCAAATAAAGCTCAAGAAGTGACTAGAATTGACAAAATTATTGTTTATTGCTCGAAGGATAATTTTGGCACTATTTTAGAAGCGGTTGGTAGAGTTTACGAACAAAACCAAGGTGTTTTTCAAAGTAGGTTAGGACCAGGTGGAGGCACAATAATGCCATTAAAGGGGATTAGTGTTGCAAAAGAACCTATTCAAAAAATTAATCAGCGAAAAATTACAGCTACAGAGGAAGTTGCAAACAGAATTCAAGCAAGAATGGATGAGAAACTTTCCATTACTACTAGGAATAGTATACAGCAATATAATAATATTGAAGAGGCTTATAAATCTGACGAAGGAAGATTTTTCTGGGCGGCTCTGTCGGACTCAAAAGAACATATAGCAAGGGATTTATATTTTCCAAATAATAAAATATCCAAAGATCAGAAAGATATAATAGCAAAAGCTTATTTAAGAGCCGTCTATCACGCAGCTTTAAAGCACTATGTTGAAGGAAAACAGATTACTGTTTCAAACATTAAAGATACTTTTTTACAAGTTATAGAGGCAAAAAAAATTGCTTTAACAGACGCCCAATCTAGTTATCTTCAAAATCAAATGCCTTATATTTATGAATCTCGAAATATCTATGGCAGAATTGTTAATGCTGCCCGTACTACTGGTTTGGCGATTGTTTTAAATAAAAAACTAAAAACTAAACAACCACTAAGTGAGGTTTTCCAAGAGATTTTAGCAGATTAACTCTGTGCTCTCAACGGGACTCGAACCCGTGTCTGCGCCGTGAGAGGGCGCTATCCTAGGCCGCTAGACGATGAGAGCAGATTGACAAATCGACTTTAGTTAGATAAATTATATCAGATGAATAGGTTCCCAAAAACAATTCTAACCCCTCAAGGCAAAAAAAAGCTTGAAGCCGAATTAGCCGGTTTACGGGCGAAAAGGCCGCAAATTGTCGCTGAAGTTCAGCGGGCGCGTGCTCTGGGTGATTTGCGAGAAAATAGTGCCTATCAAGCCAATAAGGACAAAATGCGCCAAACCGATAGGCGAATTACTGAATTAGAACTTCTTTTGCGTCATAGCGAGGTGATTGAAAAAACAAACACCAAAGAAGTACAATTAGGAAGTAAAATTAAGGCAGAATTTAACAACCAAAAGGTGGTTTTTGAGTTGGTGGGTGAAAGTGAAGCCGATCCAAAAATGCGCAAAATTTCGTTACACTCACCGTTGGGTAAAGCCTTTTTAGGCAGGCAGAAAAACGATATGATTGAGGTAAAAACGCCGGGAGGAAAAAGTCATTATAAAATTTTACAAATAAACTAGAAATTAAAAATGGTTAAAGCCGATGATTTGGTTGGACAGCGTCAGCGCCGACTAGATAATCTTAAACAAATTATCAAACTGGGGATTAATCCCTATCCGTCACGTTGCCAAAAAAGTACCCAAAATCAGGAAATAGTTGCTAGCTTTTCCCGCTACGAAAACCAAAAACTTTCTCAAGCCGGTCGGCTAGTTTCTTGGCGGGAGCATGGCAAACTAATCTTTGCCGATCTCCAGGATCAGTCTGGCAAACTCCAGCTATGGTTTAAAAAAGATTTGCTGAAAGGGGAGTTAGAAAAGGGATTTTTAGGTTGGCCGGAGTTAAAATTACTTGATGTAGGCGATTTTGTTGAGGCAACTGGAAAGATAACCAAAACTACCAGCGGCCAGGTTTCTTTGCTAGTTGAAAAAATAAAATTACTCAGCAAAAGTCTGCGTCCCATTCCTTGGCAACTAACCGATAAAGAACAACTTCTTCGCCGGCGTTACCTAGACTTAAATATTAGCCCAGAAAAAAGAGCCTTATTTTTACGTAAAGCCAAGTTTTGGCAGGCACAGCGAGAATTTTTAGCCAAAAAAGGCTTCATCGAAATAGAAACTCCGGTTTTGGAGCATGTTACCGGTGGTGCTGATGCTCAGCCTTTTACAACCTTTCATAATGATTTAAATGCCAATCTTTATTTGCGCATTTCTACCGAGTTATATCAGAAGCGCTTAATCTCAGCAGGTTTTGAAAAAATATATACTTTTGGGCCCAATTTTCGCAACGAAGGCTTAAGCGAAGAGCATCTTCAAGAGTATTATCAAGTGGAATGGTATTTAGCCTATGCGAATTATCGGGATAATATGAATTTAGTTAAGGAAATGTTTCGTTATCTTGCTAAAACAGTGTATGGCAAAACCAAGTTTGAAAGTCGGGGACATAAATTTGATCTTAGTTGTAATTGGCAAGAGATTGACTACGTTAAAATTATCAAAGAACGTTTTGGCGTCGATATTTTCAAAACACCAGATAAAGAAATTCTTGCTATTTTACAAAAAAACAAAATAGAGCTAACTGGTCAGATAAATCGCAATCGTTTAATTGACAATCTTTGGAAATTAATTAGAAAAACAATTAGCGGCCCGGCTTTTTTAATTAACGAACCAGTTTTTATGTCGCCACTAGCCAAAGCAAAAACCGATAATCCGGCCCTAACTGAACGTTTTCACGTTATTATTGCCGGCAGTGAGTTGGGCAATGGCTACTCAGAAATCAACGACCCCCAAGATCAACTTCAGCGCTTTGTTGATCAACAAAAACTGAGAGAAGAAGGCGACGCCGAAGCGCAGATGCTAGACCTTGATTTTGTGGAAATGCTTGAGTATGGTATGCCCCCTGTTTCTGGTTATGGCCAAAGCGAACGGATCTTCTGGACTTTAGAAAACATTTCGGCCCGCGAAGGCACCTTGTTTCCTTTGATGGCTTTTCAACTTCCAGAGCAAGCCGCAAAAATTTATGGTTCACAAGTTGTTAAATATACAAAAAAGGCAGTGGTGGCTCAGAAATGAAAAAATTGCTTTTGGCAACAAGCAATCCCGGCAAACTTTCCGAAATGCGCTTTGGTTTGGTTAACCTCAGTAAAAAGG
>CAZEVA010000070.1:0-3766 GCA_964515585.1 uncultured Gammaproteobacteria bacterium
AGCATACTGCCAGGCCGAGTCGTCGGTGGTATCTTTGCGCATTACTTTCCAATTGGTGCCGCCGTTCTCCTTAAAGCCCATATACTCATAGTCGCCAGAGGTTTGTTTGCCCATGTATTCGTATTGAATTTCGGCTAAATCCTCAACGGCGGTTACAATATCGTCTTGCTTGGCGGAAGTAGCGGCATCAACGGGGTCGCCAGAAGCATCAACAGAAGTAACAACCTGAGCACCCTTGCTGCCTCTTTGCTCTACCGATGCCTTAACATCACTATCAACATCAATAATTTCAACCCTTTGATTACTTGTTGCCATCTAACAACGCCTCCATATTCAATTTTTTAACCTCTCTTTTCAATAAAGCCCTTTGATAGTTCAGCTCTATTTCAAAATCTTTTAGCGATGCCTCTCTATCAGACAAGTTTTTCTCTTTTTCCCTTATGCTGTCAATTTTCCCCTCCAGCAAATCAAGGGTTTTTTGGTCTTGACTGATACTGGCCGCTATCTTTTCGTGTTCGGCCTTTTTTTCTGCTATTAGGGAGCTTATTTTATCAAGTTCCGCCTTTTTGTTTGAAAGTGAATCGTTAAATTCTTGCTGTTCTTTTCTAATCTTTTCTGCTTCATTTTTGGTCATTAGCGGGTCAAGGGTTTTTTCTTTCTCCTCCAGGCGTTTAGCTAATGCAAAAGTCCTTGCTTCTTTTTTAACCAACTCGCTGTCTTTAGCAACAAGTTTTTTTCCCTCTTCGTCAATGGTCAGCCCTCTTTCATCAAGCATAGCCCCCTCCCGATTTAATTCTTCACGGGCTACCGCCAAGGCCGCCCTATCTTTTTCCAGCTTATCCTCTCCTGAAGCAACTTCTCTTTTTTTAATATCCAGGGCTTCAAGTTTCTCTTCCAATTCCCCGTTAAGGCGATTAACCATTGCCTCGTTTTCTTCTACTTCTGCCTCTCTTTCGGCAAGGCTACTTTCTTTCTCGGCTATCTTTGCCTCCCTATCAGCCAAAGATTTGGCCTTCAAGTCCAATTCCTGCCTAGTCTTTGCTTCATAATCAACAAAGTCGCTTTCCTTTTTTTTAAGGGTGGCTATTTTTTCAGTCAACCCCTCTGCTTCTTCTCTCTTCTTTGATAAATCAGCCGAAACAACAGAGGCCTCCTGCTTTAAGATATTAAGCTCTCTTGAAGTCTCCTCAATTTTTATTCTTAGGTCGTTTTGAGCCTTTATCCCCGAAGCAATTTCTGCCCTCATTGATTGAAGGACCTCGTATTCTTTAGGGCTTAGTTTTTGCTGTTTAGCGTCTGTTTTACCCATTTTAGGCTAGAAATACTTTAATATTGGCACTGGAGCCTGAACTATTGGAGATATAAATATTAGTTACCGTTATCACTCCCTCTAAAACAAAGGGGCTATCAGAAGCGGTAATACTTATACCAGCGTTAGTGTTAGCGTTAAACCTCAGCGTCACCGTTTTATCGGTTCTAATCATAACATAACGAGGGCTTGTTATATTATCCCACAAGTCTGATTGGTTATCGGCTACATCATAGTTGGTAACCCCATTACCGACAGAAAACTCGGCACTATCATAAGCACTGCCACCAATGCCTGACACGGTTCTTCTGGCATAATTTCCCCCGCCATCTAAAACAAAGCTATCTGATTGTTTATCGCCTAATGCATAATTATCTTTTGACATTTAATTCACCCCCCTATTATTATAGAACACAATTCTAGTAAAAAGCAAAAACTATTTTTCAGAAATACCATGGTTTTTTACCAGCTTGCTCTCTAGTTTTTTTCACCCTTTTTCTTAAAAACCCAATTAAACAGGGCCACAGTTATTTCCCAAAGGTTTAGTTCAGCGATATCTTTTTGTTTTTTCAGCTTATTTATTTCATCTCTGGCCTTTTTATACCTTTTCCAGTTATCGCTATTTTCTTTTAATATTTTTTCAATCTCTTTCTCTAATTTCTCTATTTTTCTTTTAGCAGACTCAACCTCTCTTTGACAAAAATCTAAATTTTCAGTTTTCTCCTTATTATCGATACTTAATGCCTCCATATTTTCATTGGAAATTTTTAGAATTTTTTCCTTTGCTTCTAATTCGGCCAACATTTTCTCGTTTTTTTCTTTTTCCTCCTCTAGTTGTCCAGAAAAAATATCTTTTTCTCCATTAAGTTCACCAATTTTTTTGTTAAGAGCAATCTCTCTCTCTTTCCATTTTTGCTCGTTTTCAGTAAGTTGGCTAATTGCCTCGTTTTTTTCGGCTATCGTTGCCTCAAGAGAGGCATACTGCCTTCGTAACTCTTCCAACTCTTTGGTGATCTCCTCCAAACTGCTCCCCGGAACTACCTGCGAGGTATTGAGCGGCTCGTCGTTTTCATTGTTCTTGATAATCTCATTGGCCCGATCAATCGCCTCCTTCAAGAACCCGCTTGTGTTGTCGCCAACATTCTTGCCCGGACAGGCGGTACCGGACAATGAAGTTTGTTTGTGACCGCGTACCAAGACATCGACATCATACTTGCGCTCAAAACGGGCAATGATCCTTGCCAGGGCCTCCTTCTGATGGTCAGTTGGGACTTCAGTCTCATAGTTGCCGTCTAGCAACACCCCAATGCCGTGTAGATTGAATGAGTCTTTGCCTCTGGCGTTATCACCAGCGTGGTAGAGAATATATTTGTCGTCTTGGGTTCTTATCTCGTGGCCGTCTTTGGCAACGGCAATGTGATAGGCAAGGTAGGAGTAGCCGTGTTCGCCTCCCGTCTTGGTCGTTTCGGCCCAGGACTTTTTTGAGTGGGTAATTTCATATTGGGCTAGTCGTTTTTTGAGGTCGTCTAGGTTGTCTGCCCCCGGAGCAACGGCAGAATGGTGGCAAAGAAGCCTATTCGGATTTCCCTGTCTTAGTACTGCCATAGTAGTTATTTCTTTGGTTTTTTATCGCCTGGGCCTTCTGCTGTCATATTTTAATTATATCATTCCGCCAAATACTCCCGGCATTTGAAAACTTAACCAAGAACCATAAGATGTTCCTGCTGAGTTAGTTGCATAGGCCCTGAAATAATATTTTCTATCAGAATATAGCCCGGTTGGTGTTAAAGAATATGTTCCAGCTCCATAACTACTGGATTCGTTTATTGTCCAGGTCGGCGTTTCAGATAATCCGTACTGAAAACCCCTTACGGTGCAATTATTGCCATTAACACTAGTGATATTGCCGTTTAGCGTTGCCCTGTCAGAGCCGATATTTGAAGCGGCAGAGGTAGAAATGGCCGGCTTATCATAATAAGTTAGGGTTAATCTAGGCCTTTGAGATTGTGTCCCCCATTCCCTAGAACGAACGCCAACCATGTCATCAAGCTCAAGTTCTGAAAACAAGAAAAACCCATAATTAGACCAAGACCCCCTCGCCCAATTTTGGACTGTTGTTTTACCATCATTATTTAAGTTAAAACTAACATCTCCCCTATGACCGTCGGCAATAGACGCTTGCCCCAACCATTTGCCATAAGACGGCTGATTATTCCAGGTAACCGTAGTTTCTCCCCAATTAGAAGTTGTTCTGTGAACCTTAACTACCGTTGTTTTAACCGAAGCATCGCTATATTGATATAACTTAAGTGTCGCCCCAGTAATAACAACAGTAGGGGAGGAAATACTAGAAAGGCTAAACTTTAAAACTGTTCTTTCTATCTGGACGTCTTCGCCAACCCAAATTTCTTGTAGTGTGCCATAATTTTTCGCAGATACTAGATAACCGCTTAAAAA
>CAZEVA010000071.1:0-3563 GCA_964515585.1 uncultured Gammaproteobacteria bacterium
CGTCGCCACCCCCGCGAGCGGTAGTAATGCTCTTTTTTTTATTGCATAAATTGGAGCGGCAAGCGCTGTTTAAATCCAATTAGTTTTTTTAGCTGTAAAGTAAAAGGTTGTTTGTCTGCCGACCGTACTCGATAACTAACTGTGGCTATTTTCTTAGTTTTCTTCATTGCTAAATATTGTAGGCATATTTATTTCCATTGTCAAGTCCTATAGTTAATATAGTTCAAATAAACAGCTATCCTATAAGAAAATATGTTTACTATAGACTTAAATAACAATATTTATCATTAAAAAACCAAATTGTGAAAAAGTTGGGGAAAAGGGATAAAGCGTAAAAAAAGGGATAAAACTATAGCTCAAACTTTGCTAAAACCGGAAAATGATCAGAAAAACGCCTGCTGAACCGCTTTGTTTGAATTTTCTTTAACCTTTTATACCAGATGTAGTCCGGTTTCATTTTAATTTTAAACAACCACAATAGTCGAGTTTCTATGGTATAAAGTAAGTTATTGGTTGCTTCTTTATAGCCTTGTTTATGGAAAAATGTTTCTAGGGCTTTTCGTTTGTAAACATAATTAAAGTCGCCGGTAACAATTGTTGGTGTTTTGCTATTACCATTTAACAGCTGAAAAGTTTTATAAAGCTGTTTCATTCTCACTTTGTTAGTACTTTGCAGTGCAGTAAGATGCACATTACACACCTGAAAAGATTTTTTTTGACTGCGAGTAACAAAATTGTTTGTTAGAGCACTTCGGGCAGTTTTACTTAGCCTCAAAATAAAAAGAGCCAATTCATAAAAACTTCTGGCAAAGTCAATTGTGCTCGTATTTGCATATTTTATTTTTTTGGGATTATAAAAAGTAGCTACACTATAAATACGAAAGTGTTTAAAAAAACTATGCGAGTAGTCGGCTAGCTCATAACCATTTTTTTCCAGCTGCTCAATTACCTCTTCACTAACCGGAAATTCCTGGACACAGATTATGTCTGGTTTGTGTTTATTAGCCAAAAGCAAGAGTTCGCCAAAAGCCCGGCCAAAATAAAGATTATAAGTGAGAATAGTTAATGACTGATTCATTAGGCAAGGGTAGCTTTGTGTTGCAACTGATACAATTTTTTAATTTCACTAAGTGTAGTTGTTTGTTGAGGAGTTTTGTCTGCTCTGAAGCGCTCTAGCCTAGGAAAACGCAAGCCCAGCTTGGCCGTGTGCACATTCGACTGGCTCATCTCATCGGCTCTTATCTCAACTACTAAACCCGGCTTAAGCCAAACATCACACTGGCTTGCCTTGTTAGTTAAATAATTCTTTGGTTTAGTTTTACTAACCAGCGACTGGCTCTGTTTTTTAATATGGCGCCATTCTTCGTCGGTTAAACCGGTACCGATTTTGGCAACAGTTACAAATTCATCTTTATCGGCAACCAACACCCCAACCAAAAAAGCACCAATCCCAAATGCTGTTCGCTTGCCTTTTCCATAATCAAAACCCATCACTAAACAGTCAATAGTGTCGACCAATTTAGCGGCATAACTGTGTTTGAATTTGATCCAATTATAGCCCCGTGCCCCAGCCTGATAATGCCCTTGAAGCTTTTTGGCCATAATTCCTTCCATACCGCCGCTAACAGCTTTTTGAAAAAGTGTTTCTATTTGCTCTGCTTTTGTGACTAGTTTTTCAACCGCCAAAGATACTGTTTTGCCTTTAGAGCTTATTACGCCTTTAAGAGCCAAGCGGCGTTCAAGATATGGTTCTTCTAGATATGAACGACCATCTTGATAAAGCAAATCAAAAGCAAAAAGCATCAGCGGGACTTCCTTAATTTTTGCTTCTATCTCATACTTACGTTTTCGTTGAACAATTTCCTGAAATGGCAAAATCTGCCTCGTTTTGGGATGGTAGCCAACTGCCTCTGCCTCAAAAATGCAACTATCAGCTTTAATCTCTTTTTTTATTGCCAGCACCAAATCAGGAAACATATGAACAATATTGTCTAAATTGCGAGAAAATATTTTAACTTCACCCGAAGGTAATTTGTGCAACTGCAATCTAAAACCATCATATTTTGATTCAATGGCACAAGGGCCAATTTTTTTAATAACCTCAGCCGCACTACCAACTCGCTCCGCACGAGCCATAAGAATAGGAACTCCCGGCTGTGGTTTTACCTTGCCTAAACTATCGAGTTTATTGCTTCTTACAACTTTGGCAATTAAACCCAAGTCTGGCCTAACATTATAGGCAGTTTCAATTCTAGAGCGCATACTTTTATCCTTGTTAAGATACCAGCTCAAAGCGTCGAGTATGGTCATTTCCGAAAACCCCAAACGCAATTTAGCCAATACTATCCGAACTAAGTAGCGGCAGGAAAGTGAGTCTAACTGTTGAAAAAGGTTGGCTAAAATAGATAGTTTTGTTTCCTGTGAACCGGTGCCCGCTTGTTTAGCCAGCTTTTCTAATTCCGAAAACACAGCGAGCAAGCTTAAGGGTTTTCCGGTTTCAAATAAACTGCGATTAACCTGCCGAAATTCCTCAGCAGTTTTTCCCAAATCGCCTACTTGCTTATAGCGTTTTCGCGCCTGGCTTTCGTTTATAGAAAAGGCGGCTACAAAAGCCTTAAATACCAATTTCTCGGCTAAACCAAACTCACAGCTTTCATATTTTGGCCCAATTCTCCCTTGGAGTAGATACACTGCCTTGTTTATCTCTTCACTGTTGGTTTTTTCAAAAAAACGGCTAAGAATCCGAGTCATTTCTAGCCTGGAACTTGTTTGCTCCAGTTTTACTAAAACAGAAGCAAATTCAGAAAATAGCATTAGAACATTATACCGCAATTAGCTCCAGCCAGGCAGATCGAGAATATCCGCCCCTACAATTTTCAAAAACAATACTGACATCACCAAAACCAGAAAGCCAACCAAACAAGCTGTTATTGATTCCTGGCCTTTTTTCAAAGCTTCAGGATTTCCTCTTGAGGTCATAATAATAATGCCGTTTACAACTAAACAAAGAAAAACCAAACCGCCAAAAACTCCTGAGAAAATGGTGAATAAACTACTAACAATACCGCTAATATCGGTTGGCAAACAGCCAAGAGCAGTCCAAACTCCTTTATTTTCATCGTCTATGCCATAACAATCAATGCACTTTTGTTGACAGCTAGCGTCACCACACATTGCGTTTTCGGGAATTGTTTCGCACAGAGGCAAAGCCGGCTCAATTTCAATATCCATTTCTACTATATCTTCGCCAGTGATATTATCTCCTGGAGGAACTAAAGGATCGCCATCAGGAACAACTGTTAAAGTTTTTTTACATAATATTTTGTCTGTACTCGTATCAAAATCAACTACTTTATCTTTAACTCCTAATGGGTTATATCTTACAGCAAAAGTGTAACTACCAGAGTCAAGACAACCAATGTGATGACTATCGTCAGGTTCATTTAAAGAATACTTACATCCAATAAGGTTAATAGTCTTATCACAAAATCCGCCTTTTATTAACTCACCATCTTGATATAAGGCCGCACCGTGCTCTTCACTATCGAGCTTACTTATTTTAA
>CAZEVA010000072.1:0-7422 GCA_964515585.1 uncultured Gammaproteobacteria bacterium
AAACAAAAATATTTGCAAAACAAAACCCAAAACTTTATGGTTATACGCAACGTTTTAAAAGAAACAATTCAACTTTATATCTTGGATTTTATCTACAAATCGTCCTGGGGAGAAACTTTTATTTTTAAGGGCGGTTCTTGTTTACGATTTTGTTTTAGTTTGCCTAGGCTGTCTGAGGATTTAGATTTTGATATTGAAAATTACAAGGCTTTTTCTTTGGGTGAGTTTATTATAGATTTAGGCAACTATTTTCAAAAAACTCTACAGTATAAAAATACAACTATCAAGTTAGCGGGAAATCAAAGAACCATTTATCTAAAATTTCCTATTCTCTCTGATTTGGGAATAAAAATAAAAAAAAGCGAAAGTAACGTTGTTATTATCAGACTTGATTTGGCGCCTGCCATAGGTAAAAGTTATCAAACCGAGGTTTCAATCAAAACAACCCCAAGCCTTTCTTTACTGATAAAAAGATATTCTTTGCCGGATCTTTTTGCCGGAAAGCTATCGGCAATTCTTACTCGTGAAACTATGGAAGGTAAGATAAAGAAAGAGAGGTTCAAAGGTCGTGATTATTTTGATTTAATCTGGTTTATGGAGAAAAAAGTGCGGCCAAATTGGCAATATCTGAAAGAGGTTACCAGTCTTAGTAAACAAGAGGCCTTAAAAACAATAGAGCAGAAAATAAGCAAAGTTTCCAAGAAAATATTAAAGGATGATTTAGTTCCATTTTTCCAGGACCAAAGATTTATCAATCAGTTTATTGATAATTTTCAAACTCTCTACAAAAACTATCAAAGGGTTCTAAACGAATAATTTTTTCCTAGCCTATAAATTAGCTTGCCAATTTTTACAAAAAACTTTTAGAGATATTTATTAATTATATTAAGATAATTTCTAGAAAAGTCCTCAACAAAAGTTTGGTCGCTAATAAAATTCTTTAAATCATAATTTAGCTTTTGGGTAGTTACTGTTTTTTTTATTCTTTGCACAAGTGCGGTTTTCAATTCTTTTTGATTCTTGATCCCAGTGGTTTTTTTAAGCATAGCCCAATTTGGTTCAACTTTTTTTTGCATGAACCAAAAAAGGTCATAGAAATCTCTGCCCTTAATATCAATTTCTTGTTTTTTTCCTTTAAACCAAAGTCGATAAAGCAAGGCATTAATTTTCCCAACCATTAGTGAAGACAAATCATAATGTTGTGTAATAAAATTAAATCCATATTGAGAAATTGGTGTTATTTCAAAAGAAGAGTAGGGTTCAATTTTATCCGAAACCTCAATTTTAACATAAAGCTTGTTACTTTCAGATCTACTTGCTAGGCCCAAACTATACAAAAAAGGAAATTTCAGATATAGTCGTTTTTGTGATTGAATCTTTGTTTCCACACCAGCAAAATATTTGTTTTTTATTTCTTTTTGTAAATATTTACCAAGTTCTGTTAAAACATCAGAAGAAAATTGTTTGGGGTCATAGTCAAAATCCAAATCCTCCGAAAGCCGAGGCAGGCCGTAGCAAATTCGCAAACAAGAACCTCCTTTGAAAACAAGTTTTTTGTACCGATTTTGGTTATAAAGCAGGCTTAACACCAAATATTGGATATATTCTTTCAAATAATTGGCAATAACAGCATTACTCGTGCCTTGTTGTTTCTTTTCTGCGACTAATTGTTTTAAATAAATATCAATCATAATATTGTTTTTCTATTAAACTGATTAATTTTTTAATACGTGTGCTTCTAGCTTTTTTTGCATAGTTTTTTACTCTTAAAAATTCGCGAGTGTTAATATTCTCCCAATTAATTCTTAGTTCTTCAATTGCCTTGGTGTTAATTGGTGTTAGCTTCAAAAAACGCAGATAAAGATAATCAAATAGTGCTTTTTCCTTATTGGCAACCAAAACTGTAGCCGAATCAAATGCCACTGTTTTGTACCCGGTAAACAGCTTTGGTGTAATTGAATAATAGTTAAACTGTCCCAAGTTATTGGTAAAGCTTTTAGAGCATTGTGTAGTGATGCTGGTGATTGTGTAAACAGCCTCGGCTAAGAGAGCATATTTGCTCAAAACATATTCTCCAGATAGGTAAGATGGTTCTAAAATTTTGTTGGCCAAATATTCAAGATACAGCTGTTTGTTTTGTTCTTTTTCCCAACGGTCTTTTAAAACATACATGCCGTTTTTTAGAGAAATAATTCGTCCTTTTTTTAGCCAGTATTTGAGGTTAAAATCCAAAGAACTATTATTTGGTTCAAGCGTTCTTAAAGCCTCTTTAGTAAAAAAGAGCAAATGTTTTATAGTTGAAAGTTTATTAAATTTCATATATCTGTTTTTATTTTAGTAGATATATTCTACTATTTCAAAAACAGCTTGTCAAGAGAATAATAAGAACTGCGCTATTTTTGGGTAATTAGATCTTTACTGATTTTGTATCTAATTCTTGTATCTTATTATAACTCATAAAAAAACAGCTTATGCAAAAGTAGCCGTCCTGTTTTTGGCGGCAAATTCACTCCAACCTTAAAACTAGAGTAGGGGATAAGCCCGTCCTCCATTTTCAAATCTGTTTCTTTAGTTAAGTCTAACTCTTTCAGTATTTGCCCGCCTGAGTCCTTAACCCAAAAACCTCGGCCTTGAGAGTCAGCAAACTCGATAATAATGCTTTGCCCTGGCTTAGTGTTTTCTAAAAATTGCCACCAACAACTATGTTCCTCTTGGCCGTTAAGCAGGCTGAGATAATAGCCGTTTTCTTCATTATTATAGCCAATCCTTAGCTGGCGGATATTCTCCCACCATTGGTTATCCCCCCAATTGTCTTGGCCCGAAATGATTACCTCAGAGTCTGTAGTTTGATTATCAAAATTGAACAATAAGCGAAAAGCCCCGCTTGTTACTATAGGCTCAGAAAAGTCTCCTGCATAATATTTGTCACTGGGGTTAGTAAATAGCAGTACTCCCTTATCTTTCGTCTTTGCATACTCGGAGAACTTAAGTTTTTGCCGTAGGTCTTTTGTCCCCATAATTAGGGCTATATCCTCATATGAGCCTGTGCCCAGAAGGGTGCTAAACTCATAAAGGTCCCAGTTTGGCCCAAGGTTTCTTGGTTGGTACTTACCCTGTTGCTTAAGAAAAAAAATATAGCCAGAGAGCCCCAAAAGAATAATTAATAGTGCCAGAACCAGCAACCCTAGTTTTTTATCAACTGTCTCCATAGCATTAATATTAGCATTTTTATGCTTTTTATAATAATTACCAAATCTAGTTTTAGTGATTTGTTATTTATATATTCAAGGTCGTCTTTCATCCACGAAGCAAAGTCTTGGTGCTGAGCCCCGCGGACTACCCAGAGTGAGGTGATTCCGGGCAAAACCAGAAAACGCCGATGGTATTTTTTCGCAATTTTGTCGGCCTCTTTTTTGGGCAATGGCCGTGGGCCAACGAAGGCCATCTCGCCCTTAATAATATTAATTAATTGCAATAATTCGTCTAGCCCGGTATGGGAGATAAATTGCCCGGCGCGAGTAAAACGCGGGTCATCGTAGATTTTAAACACAGGTCCATCGGCTTGATTAAAAGAACGCAGTTTGTTTTGCTCTTTTTGGGAACCTACTTTCATGGTGCGGATTTTATAGAGAGAGAACGGCCGTTTATTTTCCCCCAGCCGCTTTTGCCGAAACACAAACGGTCCTTTTGAGTCCAGCTTCACTAAAACATACAACAACCCCATAGCCGGGCTCAAAAAAACCAGCAACACTAAAGCCAACAACCGTTGAATCATAGTGCTTATTCTATTAAATTTGTTAAAATATAGTGATGACAGTGCAGGATATTATCAAGAACAAACCTTATCTAGCTTGGTATATTAAAGATCCGGCCAAACTTTCCCAGAGCTCCATATTAGAACATATTCTTAATTATGGTAACTGGGAAGATGTTCAAACTTTTATTGATATCAAAGGAATAAAACAAACCCAAAAGCTTTTTGAACTAGGAGCCAACAAAACTCGTTCAAACTATTTTCCCGAAATTAAATATTATTTTCAGCATTATTTTGCCAAACATGCATCCGGAAATTCTCACTAAAGAACAAACGGAATTATTACCAAGTTTAAAACCTTACTTTACCAATTTTGGTTTAGTTGGTGGTACTGCTATTGCCCTTCATCTTGGTCATCGGCGTTCAATTGATTTTGATTTGTTTAATTTTAAAATTTTTTCAGCTAAAAGAATTAAGGCTAATCTAAAGAAGAATTGGCCAATCGACCATACTTATTTTCAAGCCGAAAGTGAGTTAACAATTTTGGTTAACAAAGTTAAATTAACTTTTTTCCAATTTCCATACAAAATTCCTTACCAAGAAAAGTATCAAAATATTTTTCGTATGCCTAATTTATTAACCTTAGCGGCGATGAAGGCCTTTGCTCTTGGCAAACGAGCCAAATGGAAAGATTATGTTGATTTATATTTCCTGCTTAAAAAATTTGATTTTAACCAAATTGTGAAAGAAGCCGATAACCTTTTTAAGGCCGAGTTTAATGAAAAATTATTTAGAGCACAGCTTGCCTATCATGATGACATAGATTATTCAGAAAAAGTAGAGTTTTTACCTGGGTATGCTATACCTGACCAAATTATTAAAAGTTATCTAAAAGATATTAGTTTGAATTAGTATTAATGGCCAAAAACCTTTATTGACAACAACATATCATATTGAGACAATAAACTAGACTAATAAATAGACTAATTTTAGACTAATAATGATTAACACCAAAACTGTAAAATTATTCAAAACTAATTTTCTTTCAGAGTTTATTTTCTCACCATCATTATTGCCATTTAAGGACAAAGAAATTACGGATTACGATCAAAAACTATCAAAGTTTGAACAAGTTTTCTTAAATCCAGAAGTAGAAAGAAATTTAATTAGTAAAAACGAGCTATTGTCTTCTTTTGCCATTTCTAAAGCCGAGTTTTCTCAACTAACCTTTAAAGAGGCGCAAGCTGTTTATCAATTAGCTCTTGATGATCCTAATTATCTTTTTATTCGTACTAAAATTAAAAATAAAAAGCCTCTTACCCAAAAAGACCATGACAAATTAGAGTTTTTCAATATTGCCAAAACCTTTCGTGCTTTAAATAATGCCCCTTTCAAAATTAGCGATTTATCACCAGAATTTTTACTAAATTTACATAAACAGTTAACTCAAGGTATGGATATTTTTCAAAAACATTTGTCTGGTTTTTCTGTTTATCACTCTGGTGAATTTCGCAACAATGATGGAATTTTTGTAGGCAGTTACAGGCCAGCTCCGTACAAAGAGATTGAGGCAGGCTTGCATGAACTTATTGAATATCTTAAAAATTATCCAACACCTACCAATGTAGCGCTTTTTCATACGACGCTTTATGCTCTTCATCCGTTCAATAATGGAAATAAACGTGTTTGTCGTGTAATAGAACATTTACTTTTACGTGCACTTGGCCTAAATAAAAAAAACCTTTACAGTACTTCGTATTATTATCATCAAGAAAAGGCACGTTACTATAAATATTTACTGTATTCTTTGGAGCGTCGCAATTTAAATCATTTTGTGTCTTTTGTTCAAGAGTCTATTAGATTGTCCCAACTATCTGTAATTAAAACTAGCCTTGAGGCCAAACGTAATCAATATTTATATTTGCACGTTCTTGACACAAACATTCGCTCTATTGTTAAACCTCTAATTAAACGCCGAGAATTACAATTTAAACATTTATATAAACGAGTTCATCGAAAGATGGCAAGGCAAACTTTTGTTAATTATCTTCAAAAAGCAGTATCAAATAAATTAGTTATTAAAAGAGAAAAAGGTCGCTCAACTTATTATCGACTTAATATACAGGCTCCTGAAGAAAAATTTATTAAAGAGTGGGTAGTTGTACTTAAGCGTAAGTTATCTTATATCCCAGAAAAATTTTGCTTAACTTAAATACAATACCCTTGCTATACTAAAGCCAAATAACTATGAAAACCGCAAAAAACACAAACATCACCCCGGGAGCCCAATTTCTAAACATCACCCCGGGGGTGATTCGGGCTGTTAGGAAAAGCAAAACCCTTAAGTTTTTTTTGGATAACTGGTTTATCTCTATCTTCTTTGCTTGCATTGCTTTTGTTGCTCTGGTTTCTTTCTATAAATTATTTGTCAAGCAAGAGAACTTTGTTTACGCACGAGTAAAAGTCAGCCAGGGTTTGTGGTGGGCCAGCACTCAACGTCCGCCTCAATGGCTTGCGGCGGCGCTAAATGAAAGTATGGTAGAGAAGGACCTTACTGGCAAGCCCAAGGCCAAAATTCTTTCTATGCGCAGCTATCCTTATTACACTACTGGCTATGAGGTTTACTTAACTCTCAAGCTCAAGGTATCCGGCAAGCTCAAAACCGGCACGGTGAATTTTAATCGTTCCACTCTGGCAGTTGGCAGCCCTATTGAACTGGCTTTTCCCAAAGCCGAAATTACCGGTACAGTAATAGAGATGTCTGAGAAACCGATCAAAGATAAACTGGTTTGGAAAGAGATAACTTTAGTCAAAAGCAATGCTTACCAGTGGGAATACGACGCTATTGAAATTGGCGACGTATATAACGATGGCAAAGAAAAGGTTTTTGAGGTGTTAGATAAGCAACTTAGTCCAAACTCAAGCCTAGGTTTTGAACCATATGGTAGCTATTCTGAGCGCAGCCTGGTTTCGCCCCTAACCGAATCACGCTATATTATCACTGTCAAAGCCAAAATCAAAGCCCGCCAGAGCTTTTCTGATTTAATCTACGGCGCCGAGCAGGAGCTAAAAATCGGCAAAACCATTAATCTTTCCACCCAAAACTTCTATTTCCAAGATTTCCGTTTGGCCGGAATTGAGTAAATTATAGAAGCTCGTCCGCTAAAACTCTGATATAATATTTTTATGTACAACTGGTCAGTTAACACAAGCCGACTTAAAAAAAATTTAAAAAAATATACAATTTGGCAACTTGAGCAGTTAATTAATTATGGGCTTGGAGAAAAAAAGTTAAATAAACAAGAATTAAAAAAATATTTTAAAGAACTTAATATAAGCCAGGATAAAAAGGCTTATTTAACTTATATTCTTTATGGGACAAAGCCTACTTTCAGCTAAACAAAAGCAATTTTTACGATATTTTTCTAATGAAGCGCATCTTAAGAACCAATTTTACTTAAGTGGTGGTACAGCGCTTAGTGAATATTATCTTCAGCATAGATACTCCGAAGATTTAGATTTTTTTTCCGAAATAGAATTTAAGCCTCAGGATATTACTTTATTACTAGGATCAAAAAAAAGCAAATTTGGCAACCCAATTATTGAATTTGAAAACTCTTTTAATAGAAATATTTATAAATTGATTTATACAAAAAGAAATTTTTTAA
>CAZEVA010000073.1:0-10703 GCA_964515585.1 uncultured Gammaproteobacteria bacterium
GTCGGCGGTTCAAGTCCGCCCACCCCGACCATTTTCATAAACATCACCCCGGGGGTGATTTGGGCTTATATAAAGCTTAATATCTCTCAATTTTTTTGTTCCAATTCGGGATTGGAATTTGCATTATAAGAGTCTGTTTTTGGGAAGGTTTAGTTTTAGATGGCTATAAGCGCTGGAGGTGGCTATGCGCCCGCGAGAGGAACGTTTAATTAGCCCTAACTGTAGTAAAAACGGCTCCACAAACTCTTCAAGAGTTTGTTTATCTTCGCTCATTGCACTGGCTAAAGTTTCTACCCCAACCGGCCCACCGTCAAATTTTTTAATAAGAACCTCAAGATATTGCCTGTCTTGAGAAAATAGGCCATGGTTGTCGAGCTCAAGAATATTAAATAACTTTTCTACGAGCTTCTCGTCGATTACTTTATACTTATCTACTTGGAATAAATCGCGAGCCCGTTTGAGAGTGCGGTTAGCAATCCGTGGAGTTCTGCGGCTACGCTTGGCTATTTCAATTGCCGCTGGTTGGTTAATCGGGATATTCATTAGCTTGGCGTTTCGAGTGACAATTTTGGTAATCTCCTCAGTGGTGTAGTAATCCAGGCGGAGAATTAGGCCAAAGCGGTCACGGAGCGGCGAAGAGAGAAGAGCAACTCTAGTGGTGGCGCCAATAACAGTGATTTTTGGTATGGGCAGGCGCACGTTTCGGGCCGCTGGGCCTTTACCGAGAATAATATCTAAAAAATATTCTTCCAGAACTGGATAAAGTGCTTCTTCGACGGTTTTGGGAACTCGGTGAATTTCGTCGATAAAAAGAATGTCGCGATCCTTAAGATTGGTTAAAATGGCTGCCAAGTCCCCCGCTCTCTCCAGAGCCGGACCTGAAGTGATACGAATATTGCCGGAAAGCTCTTTTGCCAAAATATGCGCCAGCGTAGTTTTGCCGATACCGGGAGGGCCATAGAAAAGCAAATGCTCTGCAGTTTCATTCCGCTTTTTAGCTGCCTGAATAAATAAATTGAGGCTTTTTTTTGATTTTTCCTGCCCGATAAAATCAGCCAGAGATTTTGGCCTGAGGAGAAAGTCTTTATTGGTTGCCATGGTGATTGAGATTTTTAATGGCCTCAGTGATTCTCTTTTCTAAACTGGCCCCGGCAGAAGTTTTTTTGGCGGCTATAACTGATTCATTCTTTTTAAAACCTAATGATTGCAGGGCTTCAACTACCAACTTATCCTCTTCAGTTAAATTATCAAGTTGTGGCTTGAACTCAACCGAGAATTTACTGGAAAGGTCGAGCAGTATTTTTTGGGCAGTTTTTTTGCCTACTTTTGGGATTTGCGAAAAATATTGGACGCTCTGCTTATTAACCGCCTCAATTAGTTTTTCAAGCGGGGCGAAGCCAACAATGTTTAAAGCACTCTTAGGGCCAATAGTAGGAATATTTAATAAGATATAAAAAACCTGCTGAAGCTTTTTATCGGGAAAACCGTAGAGACTAATTTCGTTTTCCCTAACATGAAAATAGATATAAAAAGTATGGGTTTGTCCTATAGCAACTTGTTTGAGGCTAATTGCCGGCAGATAGACTTTATAAAAAACTTGCTGGCCTGGGTTTAAAAGAACATAGTTTTGGTTTATCTCGTCAACTTTGCCGATAATTTTGCCGATCATATTACATTTTTAAACTGGTGAAGGGAAAAATAAGTTAGCCCACAGGCAAGAGCGTCGGCGGTGTCGTCGGGCTTGGGAATGGCGGGCAGTTTTAACAATATCTTTACCATTTTTTGCACCTGTTGTTTGTCGGCTAGGCCGTAGCCGGTGAGGGCTGATTTAATCTGAAGAGGGGTAACAAACTCGACTTTTAGGTTGTTTTGGCAAGCGGCCAATATCATTACTCCCTGGGCCTGACCAACGGTAATAGCGGTTTTTTGATTGTTGTTGAAAAAAACTTTCTCCAGCACCATTAGGCTTGGCTTGTGTTTTTTGATTATTTCTATAAGTTGGTCGTAAAGTTTCTTAAGTCGAGTTTCTAGCTTGGCGGTAGCTTTGGTGGTAAGACAACCATATTCAAGTGGAATGGTTTCGGTATCCTTTTTGAAAACTACAGCGTAACCAGTGCGGGCAATACCTGGATCAAGAGCTAATATTTTATTCACGAGATTAATTATATAATATCTGGAGAATGAAAAAGCTCTTGGAAGTTGTATTTTTCTCTATTCCCCTACTAATTATAATTTTTTTGATTTATCTTTGGTTTAATGCAGATCCATTTCAACCGGAAAAGCTGACTTTAACTTCAGACGCAAAAACAAAACCTAAGACTTTAAGACAAACCAAGATTGCCTATCACGCTTTTAGGCTGGATGATTTGAGTAGGCTTAAACTAGCTGTTAATTCCGAAATGATTGCATCCGAAAAACTTATTAACAATAATAACTGCTACGCTGCCATAAATGCTGGGTTTTATGGTGAAAATAAACAGCCGCTAGGCTTGATTATTGTTGATGAGGAAGAAGTTGCGCCGCCGGCTGAAAGTAGTATGCTGAACGGTTATTTATGGATTAGTAGTAAGGGCGGTTTTGGAATAACCAGCCTGCTTCCTGATGAAGAGTTTAGTTTGGCTTTTCAATCTGGGCCACTACTTTATGAAAGTGGAGTGAGGCAAGAGCTGAAGATAAATAACGACAAAAGTGCTAGGCGGAGCGTAGCGGCAACCCTTGCTGACGGCAGTTTGTGGCTTCTGATTGTTTTTGACCAAGAGTCTTTGTTTCTAGGAACTCATTTGCAGAAACTGCCCAAGGTGATTGAGGACATAGCCGAGAAAGAAGATGTGGTTATTATTGATGCTATTAATCTCGATGGAGGCACCGCTTCGATGTATAAGGACAGCAAGGTTTTTCTTAACGAGTATAAACCAATTGGCAGTATGCTTTGTGTGTTTAAAGAATAATGCTTTCTGGCTGTTTAACTTCGGGCTTATTGTTTAGCAGATATAAATTGACGTTGTAGCTGCTCACACCAACTAATTCGGCATCGCCACTTAGAATTTTTTCGTAATTACGGCAGTATGGGCAACCATTTTTGGGACAGTTGAATTTTTTTAGTTTACGGCTGGTTTTCATTTTGCTACCAATTTCCAGGAGTTGTTTTTCGGCTTCCTCATAAGTCATAATTTTTTGCTCTTGGGGTAAAGTTTGGTCTTTTAGATACCAATAACTTTGTTTTATTACTGGTCGCTTTTGGCAGTTGGCTGCCAAAAGATAATAAATTGGCAGTTGTAGAGAACCACTCTTTTCTTTTCGCTCTCCGGTTTTAAAGTCAATAATGTGGACACTATCTTGTTTTTCTAGATACTCCAGCCAATCTATGCGGCCACAGAGAATCAAGTTTTCAGATTTAGACAACCAAAAAAATGGTAAGTCCATTTTGATTTTAACCGAGAGTTTTGCTAGAGGCCCGGGGTTTTTATAAAGATAGCCAAGCATCTCTTCGGCACGATTATGATAGCGTTGCTCGGCTTCCTTATCAACGAAGCCGCCTTGTTTGCCACTGAAGCGTGGCCAGATTCTTGACAACATCACTGTGAAGGGCTCCTTAAATCTTTCCTTAAGGGGTAAATTAGACAACTGCTCTATTACTTCGTGAACGGCCGAACCTAGCGACAAGGCCGGATTAACAATCTGAATTTTGTTTCCTGAGGCAGGGTCGCGATAAATATTCTTAAGATAGTAGGCGCGCGGACAGTTGAGATAGTCGTTTATTGAGGAATATGAAAGCCATACGGCTGAATATTTGTCTTGATTCATTTTTCTACCTCTAATTTTTGAAACCAGCCGCGCCGGTAAAGAACGGCAATAACGGCGTAAACGGCAATGTCTATCCAGGTTTCCTCGATGGACTCGTTTTCTGGATTCTTGTCGTTGGAAAGTAAAAATTTTAGCCGATTTAATTTGTCACTAACCCGAAAAGCGATGCCTAATTCTTTAGTATCCATAATATTGCCTTTACCATAGTCGTGATGTTTTTTGAGAAACATCTTAAGAAGTTCTTGGTTAACTTCCGAAAAAGCTTTGTCGAGGGTTTTGGGATTTTTCATTTTTAGGATTATTAATTTATATAACTATTTACTATTTTAGAACATTTTTTATTATAATGCTGGCAATGAGTGTTTACGCGTATACAATTGGAGCAACCTTGTTGGTTAGCTTGATTTCTTTACTAGGGGTAGTAACTTTATACTTCAATAGTCGGCATTTGAATCGATTTCTCTATTATGTTATTGCTTTTGCCGCAGGGACTTTGTTGGGAGATGCTTTTTTGCACTTGATCCCTGAAGCGTACGAGCAGTTGCAATCAGAGGTGGTTTTTATTTATGTACTTTTAGGTTTTGGTTTATTTTTTATTATCGAAAGGATTCTGCACTGGCATCATTATCATCACTCTGGAAAATGTAAAGGCCATAGTGTTGGTAAGCTTAATTTGCTGGGAGACGCAGTTCATAATCTCCTGGATGGCTTAATTATTGCCGCCAGTTTTCAAGTAAGCACGGCGGTGGGTATAGCTTCTACTGTTGCTGTTAGTCTTCATGAAATTCCTCAGGAAATTAGTGATTTTGCCATTTTGCTTTATGCTGGTTATACTCGGCAAAAGGCTCTGTTTTTCAATTTTTTGTCGGCATTGTTTGCGGTTTTAGGAGCAGTTTTGGGACTTTTGTTCCTAAAAGAACAGTCTGTATTATGTTTTCTGCCAGTAGTTGCTGGTGGTTTTATTTATATTGCTTCAGCCGATCTAGTACCGGAACTTCATAAGGAGAACAAATGGCAAAAATCATCTTTAGCTATCATTTTTTTTGTACTGGGTATTTTGGTGATGTATATGCTTAAGAGTTTTCATTAACGAACATCTTGTTCTTATGCTCTAACAGACTCCCGATGTGCGTAAATTTTTTGGCTGGGAGACAGGGATTCGAACCCCGATTAACGGCTCCAAAGGCCGCTGTCTTACCATTGGACCATCTCCCAAATAAAAAAATTGTTACAGTATTTTACACAAAGAAGAGTTAAAGTTCCAGGCGGACGAATTCGCCGATTTGAATATTTTCTCCAAGAAGAGCGATATTTTGCTTAATATAACTCTCGATTGTTAGGCTTTGGTCGCGAATATATTGCTGTTTAAGCAATTCGTTGGTAGTTTTTGGTTTCATTGAGGCTATCTGCATGGCGATTTCGTGGGCCAGTTTTTTAAATTCTGAATTATTAGCTACAAAATCGGTTTCACAAAGCACAGAAACCATGGCGGCCATTTTGCCGTTGTGGTGAACATAACTACTAATTATTCCATTATTGGTGGCTCTGTCACTTTTTTTTGCTGCAAGCTCAATTCCCCACTTTTTTAATAATAATTTTGCCTTTTCTAGATTGTCAGTTTCAGCTAAAGCTTTATTGCAAAGAGCTATAGAAGCCCCAGTGTCTTCTCTTAACTTTTTTATTTTTTTTAAATCAGCCATATTATTTTTTTGAAACTGACATCTTTTTTCGACCCTCAAGATAAGAATCTATTAATAATTTTAACACGTATTCTAGAGTTGAGGCTGAGTCATCGTTAACAATCATTGGGTAGTCAACCTGAGTTGGGTCGGCATTAGTGTCGGCTACAGCAAAAATAGTTAGCTCATTTCTTAAAGCCTCTTTATAAGCATTTCTCTCTTTTTTGATATCAATGATCAAAATATTTTTTGGCCTCTTCTCCATTTTAAGAACACCTTCATAAACTTTTAGGTATTTAGTTAGTTGTCTTTCCTTAATGGCAATCTCATGCTTAGGAAGACTGCTCCAATTGCCTTTTTCTTTGTCGGCTATCATTTCGTTAGTTCTTTTGATATTTTTGTAGATCTCCTCAAAATTTGTAAGAAACCCGCCTACCCATTTATAGTGTAGGTAATATACATTAGTTTCGTTAAGAGTCTCTTTGATAAAGGCCTTAATTAGTCGTTTAGTGCCAACTACCAGAAGATCTTCACCTAATTTCCCTTTTTCATAAAGGGCCTTCATTGAAAGCTCAATACATTCTTTTGTTTTGAAAAGGTCAATTAGATAAATTCCGTTTTGAGCTTTATAAGTGTACGGCAAGGATTTGGGGTTAGTTCGGGAGATTTTATGGCCAAAATAACCACCTGTTTTTAACAGTTTTTGAATATCAGCTTCAAACTTCATAGGCTCTTCCTTAAAATTAGCAGTTGGTCTTTAATTTGTTTCAACCCAGGAAGATAGAAACAACTGCTTATTAAATTAATTATTAACTCGTTTATTATAGCCAAACTTGGAACAAATGGCAACCCTATTCTAATTATTAGCTAAGGTTTTTTTCAGAAATTCGCGAAAAGGGCCATTAATTTCCGGGTGCCTAAGGGCAAACTCAACCACCGTTTTCATATATTCCAGTTTGTTGCCACTGTCATAATATTTTCCGCCCTTAACTTCAACGGCATAGATTTTTTCGCCAGCCTCAAGCATTAGTTTTAGAGCGTCGTTATAATATAATTCTTCATTCTCCCCTCGTTTCTTAAGAGCTTCATCAAGATAATCAAAAATATCAGGAGTAAAGACAAATCCGGAAACGTTAGCTAGGTCGGAGGGAGCGTTTTCCTTGCCTGGCTTCTCAATGATGCTAGAAACATCAATGATTCCTGACTCAACCTCTTTACCACCGGCAAAACCATATCTGGAGTAATCTTCATCACGACTAACCTTGATACTCCCCAAACAGGATGATTGATATTTACTAAAAGCACTAAGAAGCTGTTGAAAACGTGATGGACTAGACAAAATAAAGTCGTCGGAGAAAGTATAAATAAAAGGTTCATCGCCAATGATATGGCGTACATTTAAAAGGGGTGTGCCGTTGCCATAAGGACCCTTTTGACGTACGTAAACAATGTTGGCCATACTAGATATACGTTCAACTTCTTCAATTAAGTGTTTCTTTTTTTCACCGGCCATCTTAAGATTTTCAATTAGTTCTCGATTGGGCACATCAAAATGATCCTCGATGGTACGTTTGTGGTAGCCGGTGACAATAATAATGTCTCGTATTCCAACTTCAACTAACTCTTCAACAATATACTGAATAATTGGCTTGTCAACTACCGGTAACATCTCCTTGGGCATTGCCTTAGTTTGTGGTAAAAAACGAGTTCCAAATCCGGCTGCTGGAATTACGGCCTTAACAACTTTTTTCATATTAATAAATATAACTTGTATTTAATTTTCGGCAATGAAATTGATTGAGTATTTTTCAGCAAGAGGCTGATTGTCAACCATAACCTGAAGTTCTGCTGTACCGGGGGTATCAGAAACAACTTTGAATTCTGCCTTGCCATAGCTATCTGACAGTGACGACAACTGGTTGGCAGTACCCAGCGAGAGAGCAATATTAACTTGCCGGCCGGCAACTGCGGCGCCATCACTGTTACGGGTAAAAACTGTAACTAGTGATTGGTCATTATTATTGGCAATAGCCTCTAATTTTGAGATAATAACCACGGTTTTAGTAATGTCAAGCTCCTTGTTGCTGGCTCTAGAAAAAAAAGGCAGACGGTTATTGGATATTGACAGATATGTTATTGAGGCAAAGAGCAACATAAAGACGGCGATAATAATATTAAATTTTTTATCAAACATCGTTTCTTTAGAATTATATAATTATATCATAGCAAATTTAAACCATGTCAACTACTAATATCCTTCTATTGGGCGACAGCTACGGATTAAACACTAAACCCGACTCTACCGTATGTGAAATAGCTTCATTTTTATCTGCAAGAGGAAAAAGGGTTGTTAACTTGAATCTTTGGCAATTTAATTCTACCAGCCAGGTTTATGAACGGAGTTTAAATTTATTGAAAAATGACCCACTGCTCATCTGTTTATTTAATAATCCCAATCCTTTTGTAATTTTTCTTTTGGCTTATAGCCTAGCTAACAACTCTCGAGCTATTGTTTTTGCTAAGAGTCAAAAAACCTACCAATTTTTTAAGGCGATTACTAGCCGTTATCTCTACAGTTATAACACTAAAAACTCTGAGGGTGTAATTAATACTCTTAAATTATTTGGCCTATGACGGAGCTTATTCTCTTTGCCGCTTTATTCTTTACTCGAATTTATGGTCTCTTTTGGGGTGCTCCTTATTTTTTTCATCCCGATGAGAATAATATGGCCGCCTCTCTCTCCAGCCTCACTTGCCCAAATATATTAGCTCCTGCTCAGTGTTTAGAGCCAGGTTTTTATGCTTATGGACAAGTATATTTATATCTTGCCAAGATAATTTTGCCAATTGCCGGTAACGCAAACTACAGCCTAAGGATTGTTTCTGCCTTTTTTGCCATTTGCTCAGGTTTTTATTTTTTAAAACTTATTAAGCAAGATTTTAAAAACAAGCTGGTAGTTTATTCAGGTTTTTTATTGTTTATTTTTACACCTGCGTTTATTCAATTCTCTCATTTTGGTACCACTGAGGCTGGTTTAATATTAATAGTCATCCTTATGCTTTATTACAGGCGTCAGAGTATCCTGTTATTTTTATTGGCGGGGGTAGCTGTCAGTATTAAAATTAGCGCAATTATTTTATTTCTGTTCCCTTTTTACCAGGCTTTAAAGAAACAAATGCCAAAACGGCAATTATTAAAAGCATTGGTTATGGCAAGCCTTACCTTTATTATTCTTACTCCTCATTATTTTCTCAATTTCGACAAATTTCTTGACTCATTTCAATACGAAGCCAGCGTTGCCTCAGGCAAACTACCCGTTTTTTACACGACACAGTTTATTGATACCAACCCATTCCTTTTTCCATTAATAAGAATTTTTCCCTATGCTCTGGGGCTGCCAATTATTATTTTGGCTCTAGTTGGTATATTTTCATTGGTAATGCAGAAGAAATCAGATATCTTAGTTTTATTTGCCTTTCTATATATTTTTTCACTTACAACTTTTGTTAAGTGGACCAGGTTTTGGGCTTTTGTTTTTCCTATATTTGTATATTTTTCCTCAGCCGGGCTAGCATATCTTAAAAAAAGATTGGGCCGATTCACGACAGTTATTATTATATTTGTAGTTTTGGCCCAAATACTAATTGGTTCTGCCATTTTTGGCATTTATTTATATCCAGACTCAAGAATTCAGGCAAACTCATGGATAAAACACAATATTCCTTATGGAGCTAGTGTAATTACCGAGTCTGCCAATGTTGTTGATTTGCCTATGGAAAATAGCAAGTATCAAGTGGAGAGTTATTTTTTGTATGATTTGGATAGAAATACGGCTCTAGCAAAAACAGTATTTAAATCGCTACATAAAGCCGACTATGTTATTGTTCCCTCGCGCCGGGTATTTGCTAATTATACCTGCTATTACTTCTGTGGTAACAAACCCTGCTACAGAGATAATTGTTCGCTAGGTAAGAAGTATCCAAAGCTAAATAAATATTATTGGACTATCTTTGAATCTGGTAAATTTGAGCTAGTTAAAACTGTTTATCAAAGGACTGACGAACAGGCAGAAGAGACTTTCTCGGTTTTTGATCACCCAACTATTCGGATTTATAAGCAACGTTAACTGCTTTTTGTAATTGAAATGAGGGAAGTTTTTTCATAGAATGATGACAGTATGAGTAATTTATTAAAGTATCATCCTAAAATTGCCAAACTTATTAAGCAAGAAGCTAGGAGGCAGAAAGACGGCCTAGAGCTAATTCCTTCCGAAAACTATGTTTCCCAGGCTGTTCTTGAAGCTATGGGTTCGGTTCTAACCAATAAATATTCGGAAGGCTATCCTCAAAAGCGTTACTACGGTGGTAATGAATACGTCGACGAAATCGAAATGATTGCTATTAAGCGAGCTAAAAAACTTTTTAGAGTTACCCATGCTAATGTGCAACCATATTCGGGCTCACCTGCTAATTTGGCTCTGACAATGGCAGTTTGCCAGCCTGGCGACACAATTATGGGTTTAAATTTAACTGACGGCGGCCATTTAACTCATGGCTGGAAGGTTTCAGCTACAGGTATTTTCTTCAACAGTGTTTCCTACCATGTTAAAGCTACTGGTCGATTGGATTATGACGAAATTGAGGCTTTGGCTTTAAAACACAAACCAAAACTTATTTGGGCTGGGGCTACAGCCTATATGTTTCAATTTGACTTTAAGAGATTCGCTGATATTGCAGATAAAGTTGATGCCTATTTGGCCGTGGACATTGCTCATATTGCCGGACTTATTGCCGGCGGAGTTCACAGAAGCCCGGCTAACTACGCTCATTTAATCAGCACTACAACTCACAAAACTCTTCGTGGGCCTCGCGGCGGCATTATTATGGTTACTAAAAAGGGTATGAAAAAGGATCCCGAGTTAGCAAACAAAATTGATAGAGCAGTGTTTCCTGGTCTTCAGGGTGGTCCACATGATCATACTACTGCCGCTATTGCCATTAGCCTTAAGCAGGCGGCTGAACCAGCTTTTGCCGAGTATGCCAAACAAATCGTGAAAAATGCCAAAATTTTAGCAGTGGAACTTAGTAAGCACGGATTTTCATTAGTTGGTAATACTACCGAAAACCACCTTGTGCTGGTTGACCTAACCCCATTTGTTGGTGCTGGCGGCGGTTATTTGGCTCAGTTTGCTCTCGACTTAGCCGGAATTACCAACTAAT
>CAZEVA010000074.1:0-11077 GCA_964515585.1 uncultured Gammaproteobacteria bacterium
TTTGTGAGCGCCTTAGATATTGGATAGAACGTAGAAATTTTGGCAGATTATTTGCGCCAAAGAGAGTATAAACAAAGCCTGTTTGCTGGCGCTTATACATCTGTTCAATTTTTAATTTAACCACATCACTTATTTTGTCGGTAGTACTGTTTAGCTCGCCAATTCTGGAAGACAAGCTTTTAATTTCTTTTTTAAGGCTTTGAATCTCTGTTTTATTTTGGTTTATCTCAAGCTCGGTTACCGAAATTTGTGTGTCCATGTATTCTATCTGGCTGGCCAAAGTATTTCGTTGTTCACTCAGTTCACCTAATTTATTGTTGCAGGCATCGATTATTTTTTGCAGGGTTTCGGAATCTTTAACATCGGTTGATTGGCATTCCACACTTAAAACCGGCCGGCCGGCCATTAAGAGAACAAATATGGCAATCAACAAAAAAACTACTTTGCGCATGTTGCCATTTTACTAAATTACCAGTTTTAAAAAAATTAGGTAATTTAAGCCTTTCTGTATATCCAAATCACCCCCGGGGTGATGTTTGGGGAGAAGTTTGTTATTTGATGTATTTTGAGGCGGCGACTAGAGTGGTAAACCAGATTAAAATATAACCGACCATTAAAGCCAGAATGGCAAGTAAGAAAAACATTGGCAGATTTAGTGGCCAAATATCAACAGCAAACCAAGGGGTGTTAAAAAGAGATAAAGTAGGAATGCCAGCTAAAAAATTAACAAGCGCGGGATTGGCATAAAGATAAAGACCGCCAAACAAGGCGCTACTACTAAAGACAGCTAAAAAGTTTAAAACAAGATTTTGCTTGAGAAGCGGCCTGATAATGAAAAAACGAGTTGCTCCTAGAAGCCGCATAATCTCGATCTCTTCTTTTTTGGCGAGAATTTTGAAAATGACGGTAGTAAAAATAACAAAAAAGGCGATTAAGAACTGGGCGGACAGAAAAAGCAAAGCTATTTGTTTTACCGAATTGGTTACTTTTATCAAACTGTCGACAATGTCTTGCTGATAAGAAACCTCCTCGACTCCTGCGTTTTTACGAGCCAACTCAGCCACTTTTTCTAAATATTCGGGCTTAAGGGTAAAAACCTCTAATGAAGAAGGCAAGGCGTCTTTACTCACCATTTCTAGCAAAAGTGGTTCATTTCGATTGAGCTCTTTGTAGATTTTAAGCGCTTGTTCCTGGGAAACATAATTAGCCTCTTTAATCATTCCGGTATTAACTAATTCTTCTCGCAGTTTAAAAATATCAGACTTGGCAGTTGTTTTTAGAAAATAAATAGTTACTTGAGGTTGGGTTTCGATGTAGTTTACCAAGCGGGTCAGTAGCAAAATAGAAAAGGAAAAAAGAATGAGTACCAAAAAACTAAAAAACATAGCAAATAAAACTCCTAGGGTTTGGTACGGCGTTCTTCGTAATTGGCTTAGAGTTTTCATTTATCTACTATCTAATTTGTAGCGCCCGCCTTGGCTATCTTTGATAATTTTACCTTTTTTTATGAGGAGAACTCTTTTTTTAAGAGTATTAACAATTTCTGTGTTGTGAGTGGCAAAAATAACAGTGATTTTTTGATCGTGAATTTGTCGAAATAATTTGACAATTTCCCAACTGGTTACTGGGTCCAGATTTCCAGTGGGCTCGTCGGCCAAAATAATTTTTCGGCCGCCGGTAATGGCTCTGGCAATAGCTAAACGCTGTAATTCACCTGCCGAAAGTTGTAGCGGAAAGAATCCAGCCTTTTCTTGAAGACCAACTTTTTTTAAGCTAAACATAGCTTCTTCTTTCGGATTTTTGTGTTTTAATATCTCCAATGATAAGATTAAGTTTTCAATTACACTTTTGTCATAAATAATCTTGAAGTCCTGAAAAATTGTGCCGATTTTTTGCCTTAGTTTCTCAATTTTTTTAAACTTTCGGGTTGAGATAAGCTCGTCGTCAACAAAAATACTGCCGCTTTTGGGATGAGCTTCTTTAAGTATTAATTTGAGGATTGAGGTTTTACCGGCACCAGAGGGGCCAATTAAAAAAACAAAGTCGCCTGCTTGCACTTCAAAATTAATATCATCAAGTTCAAAATTCCCGGCGCTAAAGGAAAGCGAAACATGTTCAAACTTAATCATTTATTATTTTAGTTCTAAATAACAGACGTCCATTAGCCATCCGGCAGTGTTGGCGGCGTAAGTTTTGCCCCAAACTTTTACTTTTTTATTTTCCACTAGACTAAGGTCGACCGTTGAGGAAGTTAGATAAACATTTTGGTTGTCGCCTCCTTTTCGTTTAAGGTGGTGAGTGCCTTCGCCATCAATCCCCCCTTTTTTCATTGTTCCTTCGGCAATATCTGGGCAAAGTTTTTCATTTTTTTGACCAAAACTGTCTGTTCCAGGATTATTTGACTGGGTGTATGTTACCGGTGGCAAGTCTGAGTTTGAGCGTACTGTTGTTTGAGCCGCTAAGCGACCAATTACTACAGCAAAGAAAACTACCAGTAAACCGATAAAAAGATTGGTCCATTTTTTGACTCCTGCAGTTTTTGGTAACGAGTTACTCTTGTCTGTACTTTTCTCCTGATTGTCTAGCTGATGAAGTATCTGATTAGCCATGGTTTTTTATTGTCAAATTTATAATCTGTTCTTCTACAATTGTAGAAGTTTAGGAGAATTTTAGCAAATATGCTTTGATAAAGTTATCTAGATCTCCATTAAGAACCTGTTCCGGATTATTACTTTCTTCGTCGGTGCGCAGATCTTTTACCAGCTTATATGGATGAAGAACATAGGAGCGAATTTGCG
The DNA here is from genome assembly GCA_964515585.1 of uncultured Gammaproteobacteria bacterium. GTDB lineage: Bacteria > Patescibacteriota > Microgenomatia > UBA1406 > UBA1406 > UBA1406. The sequence goes on from CAZEVA010000074.1 coordinate 2,799, forward strand.
AGCCCCAGGAAGCCATTTTATTTTTTTTGAATTGCTCCTTGTTTTCAAGCCTTTTTTGTTCTTCAATTTGCCATAGCTTGCCTCTAAGAATGGAAAGAGCTAGGTTTCGGTTTTTTTGCTGGTGCCGTTCTTGTTGACTGGTGACAATAATTCCTGAAGGTTTATGAATTAGCCTAACAGCTGTGGAAACCTTGTTGACATTTTGGCCGCCATGGCCGCCGGAACGAAAAAATTGCCATTCCAGATCCTCTTCCTTAACTTCAACCTCAGTTTCTTCTAAAATTGGCAAAACCTCAACAAGAGCGAAAGAAGTTTGCCTAAGAGCGTTAGCGTTGAAGGGCGATTGTCTTACCAAACGATGAGTGCCGGCTTCAGCTTTTAGGTGGCCAAAAACATCTTCGCCATAAACTTCAAAAACAGCAGTTTTAATTCCTGCTTCTTCACCTTGAATTTCGTCGACCATTTCTAATCTCCAGCCTTTTTGTTCAACATATCGCCGATACATTCGTAGTAGCATTGAAGCCCAATCCATAGCTTCGGTTCCACCTTGGCCGCTGTGAATAGCAAAAATAACGTCGCGGCTGTCGTATGAGCCGGTAAACAAAAGTAGGTTTTCATAGCGTTGTACAAATTTTTCTAGTTCGGCAAACTCTTTGGCTTCGTAGAGAAGTTGCATCATTTCAAAGTCGTCTATTTGTTTTTGCAGATGAGTTTGTTCTTTTAACAGATTCTTGGCTCGGTTTTGATCCTGCCACAAGTTAGGACTGTTTACTTTTTTTTCCAAGCCTAAGAGCCGCTCTTTTTTCTCTTTAAGATCAAACTTATCAACGAGTAACAGATACTTCTCTTCGAGTTCGTCCGAATTAATTATCATAGTTGAGTTTATGGCAGTTGGAGATCGGCTCCGAAGATAATTGTAGTTATTTCACTGTTAGTTTGTTCAAATTTTGGCTGGCTAACATTAAATTCTACAAGATCTTTTTTTATTAACCTAAAAACAGATTGGTTTTTGGCAATAATCACTGTCTGGGAGTAGTCATAGTTTTCGGCGTTGCCAATTTCTTTAATTTGATAACCAAGGTCTTCAAGCTCTGTTTGCAGTGAAGAAGCCATACCGGCAACTCCGGTTCCGTTCAGGATCTCAATCTCTAGCTCTTGCCGGCTAAGCGCCGGAGTTGGAGTTTTTTTTAGCTGTGGTTTTGGTTTGTTAGTTGGAGTGGGAGAGGACACTTTTGTGTTTTTTATTTTGCCATAACCCCAATTGCCTAAATTAATTAAGCCGTAAGTGATGACAGAACTAAGCAAAATTAATACTAGGATTTTGGATATTGTTTTTAAGGGCAGTTTGGGAAATTTCGGTTTTTTAGGTAAAGAGAAACTAACCCGGCTGGCGTTTTTTGTGTTTAAAAGAAAGTTATTTTGCTTTTTGGTTTGAATTAAGTTAACCAAAGCTATCTCTCGGCATAATGGCAACAATTCCTTTTGTAAACCTAATTTGTTAGCCAGTGGTTCTAAAGAAGAGTTTTGCAATACTTTTTCTAGGGGATTAGTCCAAAGACCACTTTCTTTAGTGAAATTATCTTGCCTAACTTTGGTTGAAACCTTACCTCCTAAAATCAGCCGAGCAATCGGTTTGGATTGTTCTTTATTTAACTCTTTAAGTTTTTTAATTAACTCCTCGCTTTTAATAGCGATTGTTTTCTTGGAAATTAAGCCGGTGCTGTTAAATAATAGGCCGCTGGAAAGGTCTTCTTCGTATTCGAGAAAAAGAGCGGCTTCCTCTTTTTGTTTATTAAGAGTGTGCTCAAATAAGCTGTATATTAGCAGTGCCTCCGGATAGATTTCAGAGATTTTTAGATCGTAAAAAGAAAGCAAGGTTTGTAGTTCGTTAAAGGTTTTACTAGTTAAAAAATAGACTCCGGCAAATTTTTTTCCCTTGAAGTCATAAAGAACATGATGAAAATAACCATTGTCTGCTTTAATGCTGGTTTTGTTTTCTAATTGCTGTTTAAGAAAACCCGAGAGAGCACTATCGGTAATATCTGCTGGTATTTCAACCTGTGTAAAGTGCCAAAAATTTTGCCCCAAGATAAGTTTTGCTTTTCCGGAAATAGTTTTTGGCGGTAATAAACTAAGAGCTCGCTTGAGGTAAGAGGCCCAGCGATCTAAATTGAATTCACCAACCTCTTCTTTGGGAATGCTAGCGGCGGCAAAAGTGACTTTCTTTTTACCCAAAAGCGGCTTTTTGAGGCTAATTATTTGAATTTTGTTATGGAGCAAGCTAACAATATTCATTGTAGTTTTATTTTGGCAAAAAAAAGCAAATTGTGCAAGCGCTTAGTAGTTTATGTTTTTTAATATTTTATTTGTTGAGAATTTCTTAATTAAGGGAACAGCGGTTTTGACTTCTGCCCCCACTTTTTTTGCTTGGGCAAGTTTGTTTTTGAGCTTAGGATCACCACCGCTTATGGCGATAACCTTTGGCCTAATTTTTTTGACTAAAGCAAGATAATCCTCATTTTTTTGTAAATAGGGTAATTTGATTACCCTGTCAACCGGTTTTAAGTTTATTAGTATCTTATAACGCTCGTTTTGAGTATGCACCGGCTGGCGTTTTTTGTGTTTAATAATATATGTGTCCGACTCTAAAGCGATAACTAAGTAATCTCCCAATTTTTTAGCCGCTATTAGAAATTGTAGATGACCGTAGTGAAGTAAATCAAAACAGCCGCCAGCCAAAACAATTTGCCTAACCATTTTTTTAAAGATTAACCTTTTTTTTCAACAGGTATTGTGGGCGATTTTGGGCCTCTTTGTATATTTTGCCAATGTATTCGCCAATAATGCCAATAGTAATTAACTGTGTGCCGCCTAAAAATAGGATAGCTACAAATAGAGCAGTCCAGCCGGTTACCCAGTATTCACTGGAAAGCAAAAATCTTTGCAAAAGAGCATAGATAATACCCAGCATACCAACAAGAGAGGCAAAAAAGCCCATATAAATAGCAATGCGCAAGGGTTTAGTGGAAAAAGAAATAATACCATCAAGAGCAAAGTTAATCATTTTGGAGAAAGTGTAATGGGTGTTGCCGGCATAACGTTTACGGCGATTGATGGTTAGATATATTTCTTTAAAACCGCCCCAGGCTACTAAACCGCGCAAAAACTGATTGTGTTCGGGCAGTTTTATTAGGTAGTCGTTAACTCGCCTGTCTTGCAGGCGAAAGTCGCCAACGTCGGTGGGAATTGGGGTATCGGAAAGAAAATTTAATAAGCGGTAAAAGCCAAAAGCAGTTAGTTTTTTGAAAAAAGAATCTTGTCTGGTTTTACGCTTGGCGTAAACAATTTCATAACCTTGCTGCCACTTTCTTATCATTTGGTCGATGATTTCTGGCGGATCTTGTAAATCAGCGTCAAGAGTGATAACGCAATCGCCAATAGCGTGTTTGTAGCCGCAACTAAGTGCGGCTTGGTGGCCAAAATTGCGGTTGAAAGCTAGAACTTTGAGTTGAGGATTTTTTTTGGCTTCATTAAAAAGTAGATTAAGAGTTTGGTCAGTTGAGCCGTCGTCGACGAAGATAAGTTCGTATCGGTATTTACTGATAATAGGTAATAATTGGAACAAAAACTGGCGGAGATTCTTTTCTTCGTTGTAAACCGGAACCACAACTGAAAGCAAAAAAGATTTGGCCATATTTATTGTTTTGGTTGCGGAGCTGGGAGTCGAACCCAGCCTAAAAGGTTATGAGCCTTTTGTGCGCCGTACACTACTCCGCACTTTAGGATAAGTACGGAGTTAAGTATACCAAAGACTAGTAGTTAATGAAATACTTAATTTTGGCTTGTTCTTTAAGCTTGGTTATCAACTCTTGGGCGGCCGTTGATAATTTTTGGTTTACTAACTGCTCGCGAACAGATTTTTTTAACTCAGCTTCTTTCATTTCCTCTGGAAAAAGCTCTTTATTTTCTGAAATATATTTATTGACCTCTTTATCGGTTACTTTGGTTTTGTCACCCAAAAGTTTTTCTAGAAGTAGTTTAAGTTCGATTTGTTTTTTTAGTTCTTTTTCAGATAGTCCTTGGGCGGCTAAAGCAGTTTGTAATTCGCTGCCTTGCTCTTTAAGCTGTTTTTTGATTTTGCCAATTTCTGTATCTATATCTTCAGCAGATATTTCAATCTTTTTTTGTTTTGCTTCTTGAGTGAGTAGTTTTTCTGAAATCAGCCCATCAACAACCTGTTTGGCGGCTTGTTTTTCTAGCGTGTTAATTACCTCAAAGCGAGTTAGGGGTTGGCCATTAATAGTAGCTACAATAACGTTTTTTCGAATAAAAACAAAAAGAGCGGTAACCAGAAAAACCGCGACCAAAAAAATAGCCACAGGCTTTAAATTTATTTTTTTTAGTTTTTCTAGTAGGTTTTTCGGAAAATTTGCTTGAGGTAAACTTTTTTTGGTTGCCTTGGGAGCGACCTTTTTTACTTGTTTTTTAACGGTCTTTTTGGGTTGAGTGGTTTTTTTTATTTTTGCCATATGCGCACAAGTATAACATACTTTTTAAAAAGTGCTAGTTAAAGCATATAGCCGCTAAAAAGATATCGTGACACGGCGTAGGTAGGAAAATGTTCTGAAAGAAGGTACAGTAGTTCTGGAAAATCCGGATATTTTTGTGTTAATTTAAGCACTAAGTTTATCGGTGAAAAAACCGGATAGGGCAACTGTTCTAAACTACGCAAACAAATTTTTTCCAGCCTGACCCGAAAATATAAATAAGCTTCACTTTTAACTAACTGATTAAACTCAGCTTCGCAAAGTTCAAGATATTTGGGTAGCAAAGCAACTTCTATATTATTACCTGCCGTTGTTTTTAAATAATTAGTATTTTTAGTGTTTAGAGTAATAATATCAGTGCTGTAGATAAATTCAGTTTTAGTTTGTTCAGTAAAAAAATTGTTTTCGGTTTTTTTCTGTGCTTGTTGTTGAAAATGGCTTTCAAGTTTTTTAGAAGCAACTGCCCAGCCTTTGACTGCCTCGCGAAGAGCTAAAAAGATAAACACCAGTTTAGCGTTGACTGTGAAAATATGTTCTAGCTCTTTTTTTAGGTTGTAAAACTCTGGAGCATACTGATATTTTTTAATAAATTCGCTTAGTAGTTGTTTTTTGGGAAAATGTTCAAAAAAAGTTTCTTTGACAAAATTTTGGTTTTTCTTAACCAATTCTTGATACTTTGGGCTGTTTAAATTATTAATTATCGGTTCTTTAATAAACAACAAATAGTCGGAGAAGGTGCCCAAATACTGAAAAAATAAGGGTACTTGCGGTAACCCAAGAGCTTCTTTTATTTCCAGATAAGCCTGTTTTGTTGCTGACTCAGCCTGGCTTTCAACAACTGGTTGTAATTTCATATCTGGCTTAATTATATCTTAAATTTGATAGAATTAGGCTTATCCGGGACGTAGTTTCGACCAAAGGTCGATCGCCCTTTGGGCGACAGATGTTTATGTATACAACTTATGTTTTGATAAGTTTAAAAAACGGGAAATCGTATGTGGGTATGACTAGAAAAAAAATAAATGTGAGGCTACAAGAACACAATGATGGAAAAACGAACTGGACTAGTAAGAATAGGCCCTTTAAATTGATATACTATGAACAGTACTTTTACAAGAAAGATGCCTTGTTGAGAGAGAAGTTTTTAAAATCTGGGATAGGGAGCAGACTTGTAAAGGCTATTATTAGCGAATTTGGTGTTGCAAAAGATACGGGACGTAGTTCAGATGGCTAGAACGTACGCATGGGGTGCGTAAGGTCGCGAGTTCGAGTCTCGCCGTCCCGACAATATAGGTAAAAGTTTATATAACACACAATGAACAAAACAATAAAAATTACATTAATAATTATTGGCATCCTGTTATTATTAAATGGATTGCTAAATATCATTGACGACGGAACGATTTTAACTTACGACATTGCTTCTATTTTGTCTGGAGTCGGATTTATTATTGTTAGTTTTTCTAAAAAAGTATAAAAGCCAACATTACATAATGGTGTATATGCGATTCTCTCCTCAGCCAGTGAATTTACACAAATTTAGAATTTAATGTATTAGTTAATGGATATGGAATTTCTAAGTTTAACCTGGCAGGATTTGGAGAAAAATAACACAATTCTAAAGCAACTTAGCATTCTGTCTCTATTTTGCTAAACTGTTATTGTGAAGGAAAACAATAATCAGCTAAGCGACAAATCTCTAATGTTGGTGTTTTCTTATTCGCCAGCTGGCTTGGGTCATTTAAGAGTAACTGAAGCTCTTTATGACGGGTTGCCAGTTAAGATAGAGCCGATTTTACTTGGTTCGCAAGACAAAAACATTACCAACCTTCATCGTTTAGTTAGCCTCCACCCGCTAGTACGATCGTTATTTGAATGGGCGCAAAGTCGTGGTTATCAAGAATATCTGTTTACTAAATTGTATCGTTTGGGACTTCATCGAGGAGCGCAGTTAATGTATAAACAGATAGTTACCCTACTTGAACAAAGAATTGAACGACCTAAGACTCTGCTCATCGTGGCCACACATTTTGGCTTGGCTCATCAGGTATCGGTAATTAAGGAAAAAATTGCCAAAGAGCAAAAAATACGAGTTATTTTGGTAGTGATTGTTACTGACGACAGTCCTCAATTTATTTGGTATGTAGACCGAGCCGATCTAATTTTTGTGCCCTCAAGTTACACAAAAAGAAAACTGATGGCTTACGCCGCTAAACAGCATCTTAACAAAACCGAGATTGTGGTTAACCCATATCCGGTTAACCCAGTATTAAAAAAAGATTTATCTTCACGTTTTTGGCAGGAACGTGTTTTGCAACTTAACCCGAAAGAAAATTTTCCGGTTAATATTGTTTTTCCGGTTTCAGGAGCGGCAGTGGGTATGGATTTTTTTGTTAAGCTGGTTGATTTGCTTTATCAAAAAAATTCTCGTTACTTGTTTCATGTGGTTGCCAAAACATCTTTATATACTTTGCCTTATTTAAATGAATTAATGAGCCGGCCGTATGTTCAAATGCATTTGGCTAACACAGACAGAGAAACAGTAAACCTCTACGAAAAAATATATCAAAAGAAATGTTTTTCTTTGGAGATAACAAAGCCTTCGGAGCAGGCTTTTAAGTGCCTAATCCCAACAAATAAAGTTGGTGGAAGTTTGCTTTTGTTTGCTGAGCCGGTAGGGCGGCAAGAAATAGATAATTTGAACTTTATGGTTAAACATAAGTTTATTCCTAATTTAAGCCAACAGCGCCATTTGTGGAGTTTGGCAAACAAAAACGTCAAGCCGGAAAGCTTAAAAAAGAAAGAGGATTTGTGGCAAGACAGCCGGTTTTGGCGAGGAGTGGTTTTGCCGCATCATTCTAAAAATAGCGCCCAATTTATTTGGTGGTGCTGGCAGGTTGGCCTTTTTGAGAAAATGATTAAGAGTTCTTCTCGATTACCAACCTTGGCTAGAAAAACTGTTAACGAAACAGATCCTAGCGGAGCAGAGTTGTTTTGGCAGAAAGTTAATCGATACTTAAGCGAAAAATAACTTGCAATATTTTTATGAAGTGGTATAAAGGAATTAGGATGTTTAAAAAGATTTGCTTGTTGTTGGTTTTTTTGTTTTTAGGTTTGTTCTTGGTGATAAAAGCTCCTTTTTTAAAGGCTCAAGAAAATGGTCTTACCAAAGTTAAAAGTGAAGCAATTCCTCTTGAGCAGAGTGCTTTTTATGTTCCTTGTGAAGACCCAGATGACCCAAGTTGCGTCCCTTTTCCCGAAAACACCGCTCACCCTGATCCAGCTAATCAGGACCATGAGACGTTATTGAGTAATATTGGTTTTCCTCCTAATACTGAGGTTTACATTGTTGGTTGTATAAACACCGATAATGGGCCCTTTTGTACCACAGGGAACCAAAGTTTGGATAGGGAATTGAACAATATTCCCGGCGGAGACACTTTGAATAACCATCATACCCATCAGTTTAAGGCGGCAGCTAACCCCGCTAAAAGTGATGCTGAAGGGAATTTGGAGATTATTGTTCGCAGTCATACTTCCGAACCAACTGGACATTTTTATAATGCTTATGTAGTTAATGAGCAAAATTTAAACCCAACTTCTATTGGTATTGGCCCGTCTGTAACTCCAGAAGAGTCTTTACATTTAGAAACGTTTATTCAGGAGAAACCAACACCTGTTCCGATAAAAATAAAACCAAGAAAGGTTAGGCGCCGTGTTGTAGATCAAGAC